>JAPPOI010000256.1 GCA_028818055.1 Boseongicola sp. | reverse complement strand
GTCAAGTTCTGATCCCGGCGTTACGTAATGGGCAACGTCAGCAATAGCGCCCCAGATCACGAATCCGCCGGGGTTCTTCGGATCCTCATCGGGTTTCGCCCAAACGGCATCATCGTGATCGCGCGCATCAGCTGGATCAATTGTGATCAGCGGCATTTCCTGCAAATCAAGTCGGCCGCCCAGTTTCGCAGGCGTCATTGCGTCAGCTTCGGCGATCACTTCGTCGGAAAAGTCGTCGGGAATCCCGTGTTGATGGATGGCAATCAGAGACACTGCCTTAGGCGCACTTGGATCACCAAGCCTCGAGACGATTTTTGCACGTGGAAGACCCATGCGAACTTTAGGTCCGGCCAGTTCAGCTTCAACCAACTCGCCGTCTTTTGCGCCAAAAACGGCCCCCGACGGGACCTGCCACTCTTTGTCGGTTCCCTTGTCGATGGGCACGATGCGGCCACCTTCGGCACCCTTTCGGAAAACGCCAAGAATTTTACGCGGATTCGTACCAATCCGCCGAATTAATCGCGCCTCGTAGGCGTGAGTTTCATCCTTAACCTCGGTCAGGCGGGCCAAAATGCGGTCGCCCTCGCCCAGAGCGGGATCAGATGCACGTGGGATGATTAATATCTGTGGCTCAGGACCATCGCCCTGCCATTCCAATGGACGCGCGATCAGATCTCCGTCGTTCGTCGGTCCAACGACTGAAAGTACCGAGACCGGAGGAAGCTTTTCAGGATCACGATAGGTTTTGCGGCGTTTTTCAAGGTGACCCTCGGCCTCTAATTCTTTCAGCAGCCGTTTTAGGTCGATCCTGTCAGACCCCTTGATCCCAAACGCCTTGGCAATATCCCGCTTCGAAGTGAGCGTGGGATTGTTCGAGATCCAATCGAGTATCTCATCCTTGGATGGAATGCGCGCCATTCTCGTCCGCTAACACGTCATGCGAGCGGCGTCATCCGAAAGCGTGTTTCAGCGCTGCAAGATCATCAATAGAGTCCACGTCGCGTTTCTTGGAAACTTCGGAAATCGGATGCGGCAGGCCCTTCTTTGTGTCCTGACGCGCAAATTTTGTGGACCAGCGAACACCATCGAACAGGGACCTTGGAGGCGGCCCAAGCAAGTTCAATCCGATAAGCCAGTACCCACCATCAGGCGCAGGCCCAATAACTGATCGAGAGGACCCAAGCGCATCGAATGCCGCCGAAATATCACCTTTGGAAACGTTCGGAATATCAGCCCCAATAATAATCGTTGGACCTTTCAACTTTTTGAAAATCCGGCCCATTCGTGCCCCAAGATCACCGTTTCCCTGAGGGAATCGCGCAACCGAATTCGGCCAGATGCGGCTTTCCAACCCTTCCTTGTCCGGAGACACCGCAAGCACCAAACGCCACCTTGGGTCTTGAAGCTCTCTGATCAGCTTTTTGGTCTGGTGACGAAACCACCAAGCGGCATTCGTCATTCCAATGTCGCGCCCAAGTCTGGTCTTTACCCGGCCCGGACGGGGTTCCTTTACCATGATCACCAGGGTTCCGGGCCTCAAAGCTCCAACACCATCGTCATGTGCGGAATTCCCGCATCCATGAACTCGTCGCCCTCGGCGACATAGCCAAGCCCTTCATAGAAACCGGTTGCTGTCGTCTGGCTACCAAGAACCAGTTTTTTCAGCCCAGCGTCACGCGCATGATCGGAAATCGCACCCATGATCACGTTGCCCAGTCCTTGACCACGGTGGCTTTTCAAAATTGCCACACGTCCAACTTTGCCAACGCCATCGCTCACCAAAACCCGCGCTGTTCCGACAGCTGATCCATCAACGTGTAGCAAAAAGTGCGTTGCCTCTTCATCAAGGCCGTCAATGTCTTCTTCCAACGAGATGCCTTGCTCAACGACAAAGACCTCGGCTCGGATGGCATGACATGTTGCGACATCATCAGTGATTGAAGCTTCAATAGTCACGTAAAATACCCCTCAAGTATCCGCCGATAGACGCCTTTGAGTTTGTTTATCTGATCTACTTCTACGCGTTCATCGACTTGATGCATCGTTTGGCCTACCAAACCGAATTCGACCACCGGACAAATTTCTTTGACAAAGCGTGCATCTGACGTGCCACCAGATGTGGACAGAGCCGGGCGGATCCCGGTCTCAGCCTCAACAGAATTCGCTACGAGATCAGACAAAGGTCCAGGCGGTGTCAAAAAGCTTTCGCCAGAAATCTGTGTCGTCATCGTGATATCAACCCCGGTATTGTCCGACACAGTACTAGCCAAACCTGAAAGCCACTCCGTGAGTGAGGTGGATGTATGTGCATCGTTGAACCGAATATTCACCGTCGCGGAACACGTCGCCGGGATGACATTGTTGGCCGGATTGCCTGTATCGAATGTGGTTACCGCGAGAGTGGAAGCATCGAAATGTTCTGTACCTGAATCCAATTCATGCTCGGCCAACTCACTTACCAATTTTGCCAGAGCAGAAACCGGGTTTTTCGCGCGATGCGGATATGCCGAATGCCCCTGCACTCCGGTCGCTGTAAAGTAAGCTGTCATGGATCCGCGGCGGCCGATCTTCATCATGTCACCGAAATTTTCTGGGCATGTCGGTTCACCAACCAGGCAAGCTGACATGGTCTCCCCGTTTGCGGACATCCAATCCAGGATCGCGCGTGTCCCGTGCAGCGCCACACCCTCTTCATCCCCCGTGACGGTAATCAGAATTGCACCTTCAGGCGGAGCTTCGGCAACAAGATCAACCGCAGCTGCAACAAAAGCCGCCACGCCCGACTTCATGTCGGTCGCACCGCGACCAAACAGCCAGCCGTCGCGAATTTCCGCTCCAAACGGATCAGCGGTCCAGTCTTCCAACGCGCCAACCGGAACCACATCAGTGTGCCCGTTGAACCCAATTGTTTTGGGATGATTTTTGGAACCCCAGCGCGCAACAAGGTTTGCTATGCCCTCGCGATCTGCACGGAAGCATTCGAAACCAGCGTCTTTCAGAAGGACTTCAAGTAAAGGAATGGCCCCCGCATCCTCGGGCGTGACCGAGGCGCAACGGACCAAACGCTGTGTTAGTTCAACAGGATCTGTGCTCATTCCTCCTGCTACCGCGTGGAACCATCCGGTTCAACGCCGGAACTGTGGCTTTCGAATCACCATCTGAAGCGCCTCACGGTCGTGGGCTTCCGCTTATCAACCTAATCTTGCACTATCTTAAGCAATAACAACCCGAGGCAGGGCATGCCTGGCGCACGAAGAAAACTTCGGCCCAGGACGAGGAAACATCTCAACGCAACCAGCGTAAGCTGGCGGTGTGCTTTGCCTCTTGGATGATGGGGCAGGCATGGTTGCAGGTGTTGAGTTAACCTACGACACAAGCGCAACAGCGATACAAATGGCCGAAACGATTTTCGGCGATAGTGCCACTGTGGTCAGTGCCAGCTACACAGGCGACAACCGCGCATCGGCCATTTATTCCGACGGCGACACGATTTCTCCGGGTGTCACGCCTGGCGACACGGGCGTCATTCTCTCCACCGGTCGTGCCACCGCATTTACGTCCACCGGCAGCGAGTCCAACGTTCGACCGAACACAACGACGGGTAACAACGGACCAAACGGTGACCCATTATTTAATGCTTTAGCCGGACGTAACACTTTTGACGCGTCATACCTCGACATCGACTTCATTCCTGATCCGGGCGTTGAGTACATCACCCTTAAGTTTGTGTTGTCGTCCGAGGAGTACCCCGAATTCGCCAATTCGATTTACAATGACATGGTCGGCGTGTGGATAGACGGCAACCCGGTCAGTCTCTCGGCAGGAGATGGACAAGCAAGCGTTGGGAACATCAACGACTCCGGTGACGTCAATTTGTTCGTTAGCAACACACAGGATCAATACAACACCGAAATGGATGGCTTCACAGTCACCATGTCATTGGTGATCCCGGTCATTCCTGACCAGGTAAACTCGATCCGAATTGGTATTGCAGATGTTGGAGACAGCGCTTTTGACTCCAACCTTCTGATCGCTGCGGACAGTATTCAGGGGGACGTTGTCGCAATGGATGACAACATTCTGCTGAGACCCGGTGATGCAAAAACCGTCGACATTTTGGCCAATGACATCAACCTCACCGCTGGCACACTCTTCGTCACCCATATCAACGGCCAGCCAGTAAGCGCGGGAGATTCAGTTACTCTCTCAACTGGCCAGGTCGTCACTTTGAACGCTGACGGCACGATCTCACTTGTTGGCAACACGCAATCCGAAGACGTCGCTTTCACATATGAAGTCGAGTCCACGACAGGCGAAAGCGCCGTCGGCTTCATTATTGTGGACACCGTTCCATGCTTTGTTTCGGGCACGATGATCAGAACCCAGCAAGGCGAAGTGCCGGTCGAACGATTGACAGTTGGTCAAAAGGTTTTGACACGCGATGAAGGGTTTCAACCGATTAGATGGATTGGGCGACGTGTATTGCCCGCACAAGGTCCTATGGCACCCGTCCGCATTCGAGCGAATATGTTTGGAGAACACGGTACGCTTCTGGTCTCTCCATTGCATCGTGTGCTTATCAGAAATTGCCACGCCGATCTTCTGTTCGGCTCGCCCGAGGTTCTGATCGCCGCTCGAGATCTGATTGACGGCAACGGCGTGAAGCAAATGGAAGGCGGCTTGGTCGAATACGTGCATCTGTTATTCGATCGCCACCAGATCATTTGGTCGCAAGGACTGGAGACCGAGAGTTTCCTTCCGGGGTCACAGGCAACCCACTGTTTTGAAGCCGAACGAATTGCCGAGATCTGTCAGATATTCCCGGAACTGGATCCAAAGACCGGGACAGGTTATGGGCCTGCGGCACGGCCTGCGCTCAAACACTTCGAAGCAAAGCTTTTGGCAAGTTAGCCCAGGACAGATTTCACCGAACCGGGCAGTTCGGTCGCATGATCGATTTCAATCCGCGCACCAGCCCACTCCTCCGCGTTCCCGTAGCCCCAACGCACAGCAACAGCTGGCATCCCGACCTCGGCCGCAGCCGCCATATCGTGGTGGCGATCACCGACCATCACTGATGAACCTGCGTTCTCGCCGGTCTGTTCAAGGGCATAGGCAAGAAGCTCGCCCTTCCAGTTTCGAGTTCCATCCAGCTCTGGTCCAAATTCTGCAGTCATATGTTCGGCAAGTCCGAAGTGAGCAGTAATTTTGGTAGCGTAAGCGTGCGGCTTAGCCGTCATCAGATACAAACGGCGGCCATCAGCCACCATATCACTCATTGCCGTGAGCATACCCGGATAGACTTGAGCATCGAACATTCCCGAGGCGAGGTAATGTTCGCGGTAAGACGCCAACAACGGTTGTGCATCCGCGATACCGAGTTTTGCAAAACTGTCGACAAACGGCGGGCCAATCATCCACGTCAAATCATCCTCGGCAATGTGTCCAAGGTCGTTCTGGGTAAGTGCATAGGTGAGCGAAGCCAATATTCCAGGGCGCGAGTCCATCATCGTGCCGTCCAGATCTAGAAAGACAGCTGTCATTCTTCTTCTCCGAAAAATGGCGTCATCTGCGCCACGACGACCGAGTTCTCTTCTAATGCCCGCCGCATCAAAGCCTGCTCGTCATCATGGATATCTTGCCCATCTTCCAGACGCTCCTCCAGCGTCCCGTAACCAGTGACGTCAAGTGGGGCGAGATCCGCGCGCTTCAGCAACGCAACTGTTTCGCGAACAGCCTCTGCTTCATCAACGCCGCTTGAAAAACAGACGAGAGCGCCCCCGGTCGCACCTTCAGGTAGCCCATCGCCCTCCTTACGGCCAACTTGAACGACAAGCGTATAGACCTGTTGTTTGCGTTTGGTTTTCTCGCCCATGAGTCTGCATCTGACAGAGCCATGGCCAACGATCAAGCCATCAGTGGTTCCATGATATCAAGGCAGCATTCAAAGGTTCAGGCGGCGCAAGTCCAACAGGGCGTTCGGCCAGGTACCGAAATCCATGCAAAGCCGCTTCAGAAACGGACGTTGAAGACGCTTTATCCCAAAGCGTCCCCGCCACCTCTGCGGAGCATTCAGTGATGATCGCCGTTTCCAGCTGCTCCTGGCCAGTTCCAGAAAGGGCTGTCAAAACGTCCGACTTTAATCTCGTCAGGCAATGCTCGGGTTCTAGGGAAGGAGAAAAGCTCGACAAACCGCTTTGCTCGATTGTCCGTAGTCCGTTGTGGATAGCTGCACGTTCACGAGCCTCGGCAAGTCTGTAATGTGCGTGGAAAGCGTCGTACTTCCAGTAAAGCATGTCGTCCTTACTTTTCCGGCCAAGGCCTGTGGCGATAACGATTGCAGACGCCAAGATGAAACATTGGAAGTCCTCTTCCGGAAGCGCTGCTGCAAGAAGAATTTCTTCGTAGTGACGAGGGGAAAAACTCTGCACGTCAAACACTTCCACGGAAGTGAACGTCGGACCAAGATTCCTGATGATTTCTTCTGCGAACGCGTCATGAGAGGCAAAAAGCCTGTCAAACGTCGCGTCTGGTGTGTGCGCTATAAGCGCTTTCAAATCGCCAATTGATTGGCGTTTGCGGAATACTTCCGCGTCACTCATAAACATGCTTACTACTAACTCAGACTAATGGCGCAATGACGGCGAATTCACAAAACTTCGTTGATTGGCCACGCACAAAACCTAGTGATTGGTCGCATTACTCCATTTTTTGCAAACAAATTTGGATTTCCGGCAATGGCCCGATTCAAATGAAGAACATCACTGCCAGCAAAAGACCTGCGCCTCCTGTGCCGATGGCATCTGCGATTAACTCGATGTCCAAAGCTGGTTCTTCAGCGTCTGTATCGTCTCCGATATCGCCGGACGAAACGACTTCGGGCAGGATGGGCCCATCGGTAAGGCTTTCGCCCACACCCGCTGCCCACTGAGAGATTTCTTCCCAACCAGCATCCGATTTAGCAAAGGCAAGTCGCACAACTTCATGCGGCGAAGTAAGCGCGAACTTTACCGCATCAGATGTGACATCGGGATCGAACTCTTCTCGAATGCCAACGGCGTAGGTTTCGGACTCCGGTGTTTCGTCAACGTGAAGGTTGTCGGGAATGCCAAACAGCTGCATCCAGTTATCAGGAGTCTCGCCCGTCAATCTTTCTGCCCAAACGTGCTGGAATTGATCACCCATCCCGTTAAGATCGAGCGTCACTTCGCCGGATGCAGATTTTCCAGCTGCGATGAAAACAATGAACTTGTCGTCGTTTTCAAAAGCGTAGACCGTTGCCTTGGCCTTGGGATCATAGTGGCTTTGCGAAGGAACAACCGAAGTGCCTTCGACACTCTCATAGATCATCTCAAGCATCTCGGCGCCAACAAAGTCGAATGTGCCGTCGTCAGTCTGCCAGCTCAGTCGACCAGGATGCACCAGATCAATGCCGTAAACGGACATCGCATCGGCACCAATTTCAGCGTAGCTGTGAAAGCTTTCGAGCACGTAAGCCGCATGCGCTTGGCCGTATGAAGCGGACGCAAGGGCGTCCTGCCAGTACATTTCGAAGTCGGTCGTGGTCCGCCCCGCAAGGTCAACATCTGAACGATCAACGCTTGTCCCGTCTTGTGCCTTAAAAAGGATGTAGTCATCCAACACCTCTTTCCGGGTCAGGGTCACGGTGTTCCAAGCTGACACAAAGAGACTGGGAGCGTTACCCATCTCCGATTCCCAGGCATCCAGGATCCACTGAAGCTCTTCCATCCGCGGATCGATGCCTTGTGGAAGGTACGCAAAGCGATGATGGATCAAGGCGTCCACATTCTGAATCGAAAGCTCTGACAACGCAGCTCTGATGTCGATGTCGTCCTCAAAGGTCTTACCAGCCTGAACTGCAATTTCGGCATCCAAGCCGACGGTGTTGATTTCGGGGTTCGACATCGCAAGAGCGATCTCTTCAATCATGACGTTGGCGACGTTTCCGTACGCCGCAGCATCTGCACCACTGAAATTCGCGAAATACTCGCTGCCTATCTCCAGGGTCACTTTTGGCGGAAATTCACCAAAAGCACCCCCCAAAAAGTCACTCAGGAAATCTCGTAGGTCTAGTCGCAGCTGTTCAATGTCGTCGCTGTATCGTGCCGTGGGCAAGATGATCGACATTGCGACCTCTTTGTCCCTGGCAATGGCAAGCATTTCGCTCAAACCAGGTCGGTCTTTTGAGGGTTCATAAAAATCTTCAAACCCAAATCCATAGAGATCTTCTCGCGTTTCGGCGAGTGTTCCCCCTGGCCAAACAATCAATCCGATATTGGCGTCATCGATCTGACTAAGGAAACGATCAACTGTTTTGTAACTTGTATATCTAGCGCCAAATAATTCACTAGAGATTGATTCTTTTGGACTGGAAGAATCATAACCATCTGTTTCTAATAATAAATTTACTGGCAACACACCATCCCCCAACAGCGCACCAATTAACGGGGGAATTCTATCATTTCGGCCGCAATTACGCCTTGGCAATTGCACATTTTTGACAAAATTAAAGCCGACGCGAATTTCTTCGTGCCGGCCTCTTAATCAATTTTAGAGTGTGTCAGTCGCGCAAAAGCTCATTAATTCCAGTCTTGGAACGTGTCCGTTCATCAACCCGTTTTACAATCACCGCGCAGTACAAGTTGATGCCGTTTTTTGACGGCATAGACCCTGCGACGACAACCGAATACGGTGGAACTTCGCCGTACATGACCTCGCCGGTGTCACGATCAACAATCTTTGTCGACTGCCCGATGAACACACCCATGCCGAGTACCGAGCCTTCGCGCACGATGACGCCTTCAACAACTTCGGAACGGGCACCGATAAAACAGTTGTCTTCGATGATTGTCGGTCCAGCCTGCATTGGCTCAAGAACTCCGCCGATGCCAACGCCGCCAGAGAGGTGAACGTCCTTGCCGATCTGGGCGCAGGAACCCACGGTCGCCCATGTATCGACCATCGTCCCGCTATCGACGTAAGCGCCCAGATTCACAAATGATGGCATCAGGACGACGCCCGGTGCGATATACGCAGACTTGCGGACCACACAATTTGGCACCGCACGGAACCCGGCAGATTTCCACTGGTTGTCGCCCCAGTCTTTCCACTTGCTATCAACTTTGTCCCACCAGGATCCGCCCTGAGCGCTTCCCGGCTGTTGCTCCATGTCCTTCAGGCGGAACCCAAGAAGAACCGCCTTCTTGGCCCATTGGTTGACGTGCCAGGACCCGTCGTCCTGCTTTTCCGCAACCCGTAGAGTTCCACCATCAAGGGCGTTCAGGGTGTCTTCGATAGCGTCACGAGTCTCACCAGTGGTGTTTGGCGTGATTGTATCGCGCGCGTCCCATGCTGCTTCGATGGCGGTTTCCAATTGTGCGTTGGACATAAAAAAGCTCCCGGCGTCAGATGTTGAGCCGCGACATACAAGCGGTCGTGCAACTTATCAATGCGGATAACGTCTATTCAAATGGTCCGGGGGCCGGATTAGCCCCACAAACCAGCACCGCTACTCGCTCATCAGTTTCGGGAACGTAAGCTCCGCTTAGCAAAGCCGCCAACGCTGCGGCACCGGCCGGCTCAACCCACTGACGATGAGATTGCCATAGCCGAACTTGCGCCTGCGCGATTGCGTCGTCGTCTACCAATACCGAGACGATGCCAAGCTCGGTCGCAAGATCAAAGCACATATTGCCGATCCGGCGTGCACCGAGCGCGTTGGCGGCAATCCCTCCAACTGACACGTCGCAAGGTTCACCATTTGCCAACGCCGCGTTCAACGTAGGGGCTTCCTTGGGCTCCACGGCCACGACTTTCTTGCGTCCCTGCAGCCAAGCTAAAGACCCGCCAATCAGACCGCCGCCGCCCACGGCAATCAGTACGGTGTCAGCATCAAGACCCTGTGCTTCCCACTCGCGCATCAGCGTTCCTTGACCGGCGAGCGTATCGGGCGCGTCATAGGCATGAATTTGCATGGCACCGGTTGAGGCTTCGAATTTCTGGGCCTGCTCCAAAGCATTGGCATACTCACCCTGGACGACGTTTAAGTCCGCACCGGTCGATCGGATCAATTCAATCTTTGCCGGACCGGCCAGCTCAGGCACGAAAATCGTCGCATGATGACCAAGCTGCCGCGCCGCATATGCCGCGGCTGCTCCGTGATTTCCTCCGGATGCGGCAACGATGCCAGAGTTGGGGACTTCCTGAGATAGAAGAGTCGTAAAGGCACCTCTTACTTTGAAGCTGCCGGTATGCTGCGTGTTCTCAAGCTTCAGCACTACGTTTCGATCAGGCCATACCGTCTTCGAAGACAAGGTCGGCGTCTTAACAATGTGGTCGGCAATCAAATTGCCAGCACGGTCTATGTCATCAGGCGAAATCACGTCGTTTCCTGTCGTTGGACATCACACACTCTTCCTGCCATGCATGTGAAGAAAGTGACAAGGAGCGAGTATGAACCAGACCCGTAATCACCCGTTTCGGTATGCGCGACAGGATATGGAGACGGCGCGCGAGACGCCGGATACCCCGCAAACACGCGCACCAGCTTATCGACTGGCATTCGCGGATCCGGATTTTCTGTGTCGTGACGAATTGCGCCCCGTCAGGCTGCAATTAGAGTTGCTGAAACCCGAAATGTTGATGTCTGAATATGGCATCAAGTCGACAGTGGTTCTTTTCGGAGGTGCGCGAATTCCAGCACCTGCAAACAAAGACAGCGCGCGGACCCAGACGCTGGCGGACTTATCCGAATTCTATGATGAAGCCAGAGAGTTCGCGCGAAAAATCACCGAACGGTCCATGGCCAACGACAAAGGTGAGAACGTTATCGTAACGGGTGGCGGCCCCGGTGTGATGGAAGCGGGAAATCGAGGGGCGGAAGATGCCGGTGGCGTGTCAATCGGCCTGAACATTGTCCTACCGCACGAGCAGGCTCCGAATGAATTCGTAACGCCGGATCTGGCCTTCAACTTTCACTACTTCGCCATACGGAAGATGCACTTTTTGATGCGCGCCGCTGCGATCGCCGTTTTCCCCGGCGGGTTTGGAACTTTGGATGAGCTTTTCGAGTCACTCACACTGATTCAGACCGGTCGTATGCAGCGCATTCCGTTCCTATTGTTTGGCAAGGAATTCTGGACCCGCATCATCGACTGGGAGGCACTGTCAGACGCCGGTACAATTTCGGAAGATGATCTCGACCTCTTTCGGTTCGTGGAAACCGCAGACGAAGCGATTGAGATTATGGACAACTGGCATCTGCCGCAAACAAAACGAGACGGCGTACCCGGCCGGTAATCAATCAACAAAGGAAGGGAACAATGGGACTCATTCTATTTCTGATCGTAGGAGCGCTTGCTGGCTGGCTTGCATCGAGATTCATGAATCAAAGCCAAGGTTTGTTGATGAACGTGATCGTTGGTGTCGTTGGCGCCTACATCGGCGGTTTTCTTTTTGGCATGATTGGAATTGGTGCCACCGGAATTATTGGCTCGCTCATTCTGGCCACTGTCGGTGCTGTGGTTTTGCTTTGGGTGCTTGGGAAAGTTCGCGATTAGCGCGAAGGGCCAACCACCTTTGACCAAAGCCGCTTCACGGAAAATTTGGGGCGGCTCGACCTGACAAGCTCAAGCGACTTCCGATCCAATTCGTGATTATCGATAATGCGCTCTGCGCACCCGCAGCCTTCGCCGGTTGCAACATACCGGAAGTAGAACTTCTCAAAGTCTCTTGGTTTTTGAACTTTCCGCATAGCGGTACTCTACTGCGGAAGTAGTCCGGTAGATAGTCCAACCTCGGCCGCAATTTCCTTGCGAGACTTGCGCGCACGCTCAGTTGCAGATTTCAACTGTCCGCAGGCCGCCATGATGTCCTCACCACGCGGGGTACGGATCGGCGACGCGTAGCCAGCTTTATGAACAATGTCAGCAAAGGCCTCGATGCGGCTCCAGTCGGATCGTTCATACGGTGATCCTGGCCACTCGTTGAATGGAATGAGATTGATTTTGGCAGGGATGCCCTTGATCAGTTTCACAAGACGCCGAGCGTCCTCGTCACTGTCGTTCACATCCTTAAGCATTACGTATTCGAATGTAATGCGCTCGGAATTCGACAACTTTGGATACGCTCTCAATGCGGTCAGAAGTTCCTCGATATTCCATTTCTTGTTAATGGGAACGAGCTTGTCTCGCACGTCATCAGTCGTGGCGTGGAAACTGATCGCCAACATGCAGCCAATTTCTTCTGCGGTGCGCGCGATCTCTGGAACAACGCCGCTCGTTGAAAGGGTGATGCGGCGGCGCGACAGGCTGATCCCCTCACCGTCCATTGCGATATTCATTGCATTTCGAACGGCCTCAAAATTGTAAAGCGGCTCGCCCATCCCCATGAGGACGATATTGGACAACAGTCTTGGGCCAGCCTCGCCTGAACCAACACCCGGTTCCGGCCATTCACCCAAATCATCGCGCGCCAACATGATCTGGCCGACAATTTCGGCGGCCGTCAGGTTGCGCACAAGCTTCTGGGTGCCAGTGTGGCAGAACGAACAAGTGAGTGTGCATCCCACTTGGCTGGAAATGCAGAGCGTCCCGCGGTCTGTCTCTGGAATATAAACCGTTTCGACCTCGTGCCCGCCCGCGATCCGAACCAGATACTTTCTGGTTCCGTCAGCACTGACGTGCTTAGAAACCATCTCGGGCACAGCGACGACAAAGTTGTCCGCCAAAAGCGCGCGATACTCTTTCGCAAGATTGGTCATCTCGGAAAAGTCGCGAACGCCCCAGTGATAAATCCATTGCCAGATTTGGTTGGTGCGCATTTTGGCTTGTTTTTCTGGCGTCCCGACGCCGATCAACGTTTCACGCAATTGCTCACGCGTGAGGCCAACAAGATTCAGCGGTCCCTCCGGCAACTTCCGGGGGATCGTCATGACGTCTTGAGTAATTGGTGCGCTTGCGCTCATGGCGAAGATTCCTAATCAGACCGCGCATATAGGCCATGCCGGTCGGAATGCCAAAGAATTTCGCCGAATAACTTAGTTAGAGCAGCGCTTTTCAGCGTCCTCGATCATGGCTGTCGCACCCAAAAGCGAGAATGTGTCTTTGGTTTGCGTACCACGTGAAGACCGAGCGGTAATCGAAGCAGTCGCGCCGCGCTTCATGGCAGTCACGATCTTTGCATCATCGGCTGGAGTTGCCGGCCAAGCGTATTCACCTTCGGTAAATAGCTCAAAGGTCGAACCCGCAATTTCCATTGTCGCGGTCGAACCACCCGCAAAAGGATAGCCGCCGGTAAAGCTGACTTCGGCAACAACGTTTTGTTCAGGTCTGAACGTGACGAACAAAAGGATATCGCCCCGTCGTACGGACACTGCACGGCCGTCGCGGGTATTCACGGTTTCTTTTGGCGCTGTGACTGCCCAACAAGCAACGGGCTTTTCTGGGTCGGGCTCTTTGAATACTGCCCAGTCCGTGTCCGCAGCTACGCGATTGCTGACTTCCTGAGCTGACGCAAATCCAGCGAGAAATATCGCAGCCGCCGTTGAAATGAATTGAACTGTTCGCAATGCCATCCGTCTGCCTTTTGTCTCGATGCTTGCCGGTAGCCCAGTTAGTTCGGACAGTTTTTCCGGCAAATCGCCCCTTACCTGCAACGCATGAATAGCGTAACTGGGCGCCAAGAGGAAAGCCCCTCTGGCGGAAATTCGCCGTGACAATTTCGCGAGGTTTTCACATGACGGACGCTGTCAGATTTGCGGATATCTTTCGAGGTGACATCCTGGAATCGATCCACTTTGGCCACGCGATGGTGGTCAATAGTGCGGGCGAGATTGTCGAAGGCTGGGGCGACGCAGGAAAAGTCATTTTGCCACGGTCTTCGGCAAAGATGATCCAGGCATTGCCGTTGTTAGAATCCGGCGCTGGGAAAAACCTATCAAGTGAACGTTTGGCTTTGGCGTGCGCGTCGCACAGAGGCGAACGAATACATGTAGAGCGGATCAACGCCTGGCTGAGCGAGCTGGGACTTACCCGAGACGACCTAAAATGCGGCCCTCAGACTTCTCGAGATGAGGCACTGGCCGCAGAAATGATCCGATCCGACACCGCAGTTACGCGTGAGTTCAACAACTGCTCAGGCAAACACACCGGTTTTCTCATGTTGTCACAACACTTGAACGCTGACCTTGAGTACGTGGACCCGGAGCATCCTGTCCAGCGAAGCGTCAAAGAAGCCTTCGAAGGCGTTACTGATGAAACCAGTCCTGGGTATGGAATCGACGGATGCTCGGCCCCGAATTTTGCCTGCACGATGAAGGGTTTGGCGTACGCGATGGCAGGTTATGCATCGGCTGACGGCAAGTCTGGCGTCCGTGCAAAAGCGCAAGTCGCACTGCGGGACGCGATGATCGCGCATCCTGAACTTGTGGCGGGGTCAGGTAGCGCCTGTACCGAATTGATGGAAGCTGCGTCAGAGCCATTTGCAGTGAAAACGGGGGCTGAAGGCGTCTACATTGCAATTTTGCCGAAACAGCAACTGGGCGTTGCGCTTAAAATCCAAGACGGTGCGACGCGTGCGGCCGAGATTGCAATCGCAGCGATACTTGTTCGGCTTGGCGTATTGGACCCAGAACACCCGGTTGTTGCCCGCTACCTCAATCGACCAATCTTGAACTGGGATGGTCTGGTAACCGGAAGCGAAAAGCCAAGTGCTATACTTCTAGAACATTGAATTAGCTCACGAATTCTTCCCGCGAGTAGCCCTGAAGATACAATATGGCCGTAAGATCACAGTGGTTGATTTGAACTGGTGCAGCCGCTGCAACCACAGGCTTCGCGTGAAGCGCGACGCCTAATCCGGCGGCCTTGATCATGTCCAAATCGTTGGCGCCATCGCCGACGGCCAGACTGTCATCAGGACCAAGCCCGTGTTTTTTGGTAAGCTCCCGAAGCGCTTCAACCTTGGCCTCACGTCCCAATATGGGACGTGCAACTTTGCCGGTTAGCACCCTACTGTCTTCAAGCAACTGGTTGGCGCGATGTTCATCGAAACCCAAATCAGCCGATATTCGGCGGGTGAACTGAACAAATCCGCCCGAGACCAAGGCGGCGTAGGCACCATTCGCTTTCATCGTTGAGATTAATGTCTTGCCGCCACTGGCCAGCGTAATCCGGTCACGCAATACGGTTTCAATAACGCCCGTTGAAAGTCCTGCAAGAAGACCAACACGTTCATCGATAGCTTCTTCGAAATCCAACTCACCATTCATGGCGCGCGCGGTGATATCGGCCACGCGGTCTCCGACCCCGGCTTCGGCTGCAAGTTCGTCAATGCATTCCTGGCCGATCATGGTGCTGTCCATGTCAGCAATCAGCAGTTTCTTCTGCCGGTTTTCACTGTTCAGGGCGTTCACATCGACGCGTAAGTCCGCGACATCAGCACGAACTTGATCAAGATTGGCTGGAACACTTTCTACAGCAAATTCAACAGCTTCATCCGGTGCCAACCATTGAGCACTGCCACCGCCCCAAGCCGACTGAAGACTTGTTACCAAAGCAGGGTCCAAACCACCTGGCTTCGAGATAAGTGAAACGATTTTCATTCTGGTGGCACCTAATTGAAAGAGTCCGAAACCGACACTTTTTCGCCTCTAGCGCCATTTCTGTACTTGCGAAACCCCCGGCATAGGAATATCCGCGTCAGTGGGACACCCCTCCCCAACGAGGGGCGCATATCTGGAAGGATATTCAGTGATGGATATTGAACACCCGGCAACGCGGCCGGCCAATCCGCGTTTTTCGTCTGGCCCTTGTGCCAAGTACCCCACGTTTTCCTTGGATCATCTGAAAGACGCGCCTTTGGGCCGTTCGCATCGCGCAGCTATCGGTAAATCGAAGCTTAAGCACGCGATTGATATGACCCGAGACATCCTTGGCGTGCCCGAAGATTACCTGATCGGCATTGTACCAGCGTCGGACACCGGCGCCGTTGAAATGGCCATGTGGAACCTTTTGGGCGCCCGACCGGTTGAAATGCTTGCTTGGGAAAGCTTTGGCGCAGGCTGGGTCACCGACGTCGTTAAGCAGTTGAATTTAGAAGCGAAAGTCACGACTGCGGAATATGGCGAGATTGTCGATCTTGGCGCTGTTGACTGGGATTCTGACGTTGTTTTCACGTGGAACGGAACAACATCCGGCGTGCGCGTCCCCGCCAAATTTGAGATCCCAGAGGATCGCGAAGGCCTGACCATATGCGATGCAACATCGGCTGCATTCGCGCAACGTTTGCCGTGGAAACGGCTCGATGTCGTTACCTATTCCTGGCAGAAAGTTCTTGGTGGTGAGGCTGCGCATGGGATGATTATTCTGAGCCCTCGCGCAGTGAAACGGCTTGAAACCTATACGCCTTCTTGGCCTCTGCCAAAAATCTTCCGGCTCACAAAGAGCGGGAAGCTGATCACTGGCATTTTCGAGGGCGCGACGATCAACACGCCTTCGATGCTGTGCGTCGAAGACTACCTGAAGGCCCTGAATTGGGCAGTTTCGGTCGGTGGTCTCGACGGTTTGATTGCCCGTGCAAACGCCAACGCGCAGGTCATTCATGACTTCTGTGCAGAACGTCCATGGATCGAGAATCTGGCAACAGATCCAGACACTTGGTCGAATACGAGCGTGTGCCTGAAGTTCACCGATGCGCGGATCGAAGACGCAGCTGCTTTCGCGAAGTCATTCGCCAAGCGACTGGATACGCGCGGCGTTGCCTACGACATCGGAGCCTATCGCGACGCCCCTGCCGGTCTTCGCATCTGGTGTGGTGCGACAGTCCAGAAGTCGGATATCGAAGCTCTTCTCCCATGGCTCGACTGGGCATTTGAATCAGAAATCGCCGAGCAACAGTCGGCAGCTTAACCCTTCATTCATTCGGGCGAGCGGACGCGAATGTGCAGATTTGTACATGCGTACGCACCCCCAAAGTAGAGATTTGTACATCTCGTAAATGTGCGAAAAGGAACAGAGAACCATGTCTCCCAAAGTACTTGTGAGCGACAAACTATCCGAAACAGCAGTCCAGATTTTTCGAGACCGCGGCATCGACGTAACTTTTGAACCCGGCCTCGGTAAGGACAAAGACCGGCTTCTTGAGGTCATCGGCGAATACGATGGATTGGCCATTCGCTCGGCAACCAAGGTGACCGAGAAACTGCTGGCCAATGCGACGAACCTGAAAGTAATTGGTCGCGCTGGAATCGGTGTTGACAACGTCGATATTTCGGCGGCCTCGAAGAAAGGTGTGATCGTCATGAACACGCCTTTCGGCAATTCGATCACAACGGCTGAGCACGCGATTGCGATGATGTTCGCCGTCGCACGTCAGATCCCGGAAGCCAGCGCCTCGACCCACGCAGGCAAGTGGGAGAAGTCCAAGTTCATGGGTGTGGAACTGACGGCCAAGACGTTAGGCGTGATTGGTGCCGGCAATATCGGCGGCATCGTTTGCGAACGAGCGCTTGGGCTACGCATGAAAGTTATCGCCTACGACCCGTTCCTAACGGAAGAGCGTGCCGACAAGATGGGCGTTACTAAGGTGGAGCTGGATGAACTTCTGGAGAAGTCGGATTTCATCACAATGCACGTGCCATTGACGGACAAAACCAAGAACATCCTATCCCGGGACGCCATCTCAAAACTAAAGCCGGGCGTACGCATCGTAAATTGCGCACGTGGTGGACTGGTTGACGAAGAAGCTCTGGCCGAGGCGCTGCAAGATGGCCGCGTTGCTGGTGCTGCATTTGATGTCTTTGCCGTTGAACCGGCGACTGCGAGCCCACTTTTCAATCTGCCAAACGTGGTGGTGACACCTCACCTTGGGGCGTCGACGACCGAGGCACAGGAAAATGTCGCGCTGCAGGTTGCCGAGCAGATGTCAGATTACCTGCTGACTGGCGCAGTTTCGAATGCATTGAACATGCCGTCAGTTACGGCTGAAGAAGCCAAGGTCATGGGACCTTGGGTGAAGTTGGCGGGCCATCTGGGTTCATTTACCGGGCAGCTGACCGATGAACCCATCAAGGCGATCAATATCCTGTACAACGGCCAGGTCGCCACCATGAATACAGCCGCGTTGAACGCGGCGGCGATCGCAGGGATCATGAAAGCCAACAATCCCGAAGTGAACATGGTTTCGGCGCCTGTGATCGCAAAGGACCGCGGCATCGACCTTTCGACGACGACGCAAGAAAAATCGGGTGTGTTCGACGCCTATATCAAGCTGACGGTCGTGACGAATGCACGCGAACGCTCGATTGCGGGAACGGTCTTCAGCGATGGCAAGCCAAGGTTCATCCAAATCAAAGGCATCAACATCGACGCCGAAGTGGGTGAGCACATGGTTTACACAACCAACAGCGACGTACCCGGCATCATCGGCGCCTTGGGCCAGACGATGGGTGAAAATGGCGTGAACATCGCGAACTTTACATTGGGGCGGTCCGAGAAGAACGGCGATGCCATCGCACTGCTTTATCTGGACGACGCTGTCCCTGCCCCTGCTGTGGAAGCGCTGGAAGGCACAGGCCTGTTTGATCAGGTCCGGCCGTTGCAGTTTGAAGCCAGTTAACAGACAGTCGTTTTGAAAGTCATGCGCGTCGGGAAAACCCCGGCGCGCATTTCTTATTTGATCCTGTCTGCAGAGCCTCATAGTCACTGCCTTACGGCTTGGGAGAAGACGTTTGGAATATTCGACCGCTCAAAAACTGGTGGCTGAAGGATTGGGAACGGCGTTGCTTGTCGCAACAGTCGTGGGTTCGGGCATCATGGCAGATCGTTTGACCGACGATGTAGCACTTGCCCTTCTGGGCAACACGATCCCGACCGGAGCAATTCTTTTCGTCATTATTACGCTCCTGAGCCCGATTTCCGGGGCACACTTCAACCCGGCGGTAACATTGGCATTTCTCACAAGACGCGACATCGCATTGCCACTAGCGGTTGGTTTCGTTGTCGCCCAGGTGATTGGCGCTTTGGCTGGTGCTGTGGTGGCGCACGCCATGTTCACCGAGCCTCTCTTTCAAATGTCGACGACCGTACGAACCGGTGCACCACAATGGCTTGCTGAAGTCGTTGCAACGTTCGGGCTGGTATTTACGATCCTTGTCGCTTTGAAGCATCGCGCAGAAGCAATTCCGTTGTTGGTCGGGCTTTATATAACCGCCGCATACTGGTTCACAGCATCGACGTCATTTGCGAACCCTGCTGTGGCGATCGGGCGGGCAATCACTGACACGTTTTCCGGCATCCGCCCGATTGATGTTCCGATGTTCATTATTGCGGAATGCATTGGCGCTATTCTTGCCGTTGGATTGACCGCTTGGCTTTTGCGCGAGGGGAAAGAATGAATCGCTTGCTGGTTGTGCACTGAGGGCCTAAAGACCGCGCATGAGCATGAGCCGGATATACGCGATAGGCGACATCCACGGCCACCTGAGCGAGCTTGAAAACGCGCATCGATTGATTGCAGCGGATCAGGCCGGCGAAGGCGGACCGGCGCAGATTGTTCATATCGGTGATTTGACCGACCGGGGCCCGGACAGCAAAGGCGTCATCAACTTTCTGATGGCCGGACTTGAGCGGGGCGAAGACTGGGTTGTTCTGAAGGGCAACCACGACCGGCTTTTCACAACATACTATCGGACCGGTTCGGTGACGGATGGCCGTCTGCGTGTCGGGATGGGCTGGCTTAACGCGGAGATGGGAGGCGACGTCACTCTTCAATCCTATGGCGTTGCCAAGCGGCTTCTGGAAAGTGCGGGCAAATTGCACGCACGCGCCGTGAAGAAAGTGCCCGAAGATCATATCCGGTTCCTGGAAGACCTGCCGCTTTGGCATCGCGCCGAAGGCATGATTTTCGTGCATGCTGGCATACGGCCCGGGTTTCCGATGGAGGCACAGGACGAAGACGATCTTTTGTGGATCAGGGACGAGTTTCTATGGCGGACGGACCAACACGAAGCATTGATCGTGCATGGCCACACTCCGGTGGACTACCCGACCCATTACTCGAACCGGGTGAACTTGGATTGCGGCGCAGGATACGGAAATCCCTTGGTGCCAGTCGTGTTCGAGGACGGGCACTGTTTCGCGCTTACTGATGATGGTCGGGACCCGCTGGCTTAACCCCAGTAGGGCTTAGCGCTCTCAACCCTGCCAAACTCCAGATAAAAGTCATCCAGTTGCGGTGGTTCGATGCCTGCGTGTTGAAGTTGAACGTGCGCCTGCCCGCGGTGGTGTATTTGGTGCTGGACCAGATGAAGCAACAATGCCGCGACATTCTCTTTGACTGGTCCGCTATCGCGCGCGGTTACACGAGTGGCGGCCAGCGTCTCGGGCGTGATCGCGTTGCAAAACGCGGCGAAGCGCATATCCGCTTCAGACTGGAGCGCCGCAAGATGCGCGGGCTCGTTGACGTCTTCGCGGTTATACACACTTCGACCCAAGCCCCCGTTTCCCAATGCGTCGAGGTAGAACAGGTCGACTTCGTAGATGTGGTTCATTGTCCGGGCGAGTGACGGGAAAAATCCGGGTCGTTCGGCTGTGAACGCGTCTGCATCCAGGGTTGTGAGGACACCGTAAAGCGTTGAGTTGGCCCAAGCGTTGTTCAGGGCCATCTTGAGCCAAGGGTTTTCGGAAGTTGTCGACATTTTGGACCTTTTCTGAGGCGTGGCTCTGGTGTCACGCCAAAGGAAAGACGCATCCCCAGCGAATAGACAGGCTGATCATGGCGTGATTCCGTCTGTCCATGCAAAGACCATTTCCGGCATATGCCGCAACACTTCTGATACTGGTGCTGATGGCGCTTTGGTTGTTGTGGATTGGCCGCGTGCCGATCTGTGAATGCGGCTTCGTCAAGCTCTGGCATGGCGAAACCATGACCAGCGAGAACTCACAGCATCTGGCGGACTGGTATACGCCCAGCCACATCCTGCACGGATTGATATTCTACTGGCTACTTTGGCTGGTTGCGCGGCGGATTTCTGTGCCTTGGCGGCTGGCCATTGCCACTCTTGTCGAGGCAGCGTGGGAAATCGTCGAAAATTCTGATGCCATTATCGAACGGTACCGCGAAGTTACGATCAGCCTGGATTACTTTGGCGACAGCGTTGTGAATTCAGTGGCAGACGTTGTGGCCATGTGGATCGGGTTCTGGATGGCAGGACGATTGCCGGTTTGGGTCAGTGTCGCTGCATTCTTCGTCTTCGAGGGGGTCACCATGTGGATCATTCGCGATGGCCTGACGCTCAACGTTCTGATGCTTCTCTACCCCTTAGACGTCATTCGCGACTGGCAGGCTGGATAAGCTTAAATTGATGTTGGCTTTTGACCGGTGACAAATTCGTACGAGTCTTTGACGAGCCCAAACACCACGTCCAGTTCGCTTTCGGATGTTGGCGTGAAGATCATGACAAACCCTTCCCATCCGGGTCTTTGGTCCGCCCATGGGTGCGCGACCGCCCACCCTGTTTCGACCGCACGTTTGTCCAATTCTGTTGACAGAGACGAGTGAATGCTTCCGTCGGGGTGAATATGAGGAAATTCTCTACCACGGACGATCACGTCAGGAC
>JAPPOI010000215.1:1700-5107 GCA_028818055.1 Boseongicola sp. | reverse complement strand
TACGATTTCGATTGAGGCCCGCGAAGGCGTAACTACTGGCATTTCCGCCCATGAACTCGCCCGCAACGTAGCCGTGGCCATTGACGGTGGAAAGTCGGCAACCGACATCGCGACCCCCGGTCACATTTTCCCGCTTCGCGCCCGCGACGGCGGCGTGTTGGTTCGCGCGGGGCATACCGAGGCCGCAGTTGATGTCGCGCGCCTTGCGGGATTGAACGCTTCCGGCGTGATCTGCGAGATCATGAACGAAGATGGCTCAATGAGCCGCTTGCCTGATTTGGTGGCCTTTGCGCAGCGGCATGGCCTGAAAATTGGCACCATTAGCGATCTGATCAAGTATCGCCGTCGCCACGACAATCTGGTGGCTGTAACCCGCGAAGAAGTTGTTACATCCGAATTTGGTGGCGACTGGCAGATGCGGATTTACACGGACACCGCACATGGCGACGAGCACATTGTTCTGATCAAGGGCGACATCTCGGAAAACGGCCCGTGCCTGGTCCGCATGCACGCGTTGGATCCGATGTTGGATGTTGTCGGGCTGGGACCAAAAGGAAGAGCAGCCGAATTTGCAGATGCCATGACGGCCATCGCTGACGAAGGGCGTGGTGTATTGGTACTGCTACGCGACACAACAATGAAGCTCGTGACGGACGACAGCGTCTCGCCGCAAACCCTTCGCCAATACGGGTTAGGCGCACAGATCCTGTCTAGTCTTGGGCTGTCTGAATTGGTCCTGCTTACCAATTCCCCGGCGCCCAAGGTGGTCGGCCTCGAGGCCTATGGCCTTGAAATCGTTGGTACAAAGAAAATCTCGGAGCTTGGCTGATGGCCGGTCATTCTGACAACGATATGGCGCTGCCTAAGTTTGATGATCCGGTCAAAGTGCTGATCGTCATCTCGCCCTATTACACCAAGATTTCCGAAGGACAGTTGTCATCCGCCCGTGCCGTTCTCGATAAGGCTGGCGTTCAGCACGAGACAATCGAAGTGCCGGGTTCGCTTGAGATACCGGCGGCCATTTCCATGGCCGACAAGATGTCCAATTTTGATGGTTATGTCGCGCTAGGCTGCGTCATTCGTGGCCGCACAAGTCACTACGACGTGGTTGTTGGTGAAAGCGCTCGCGGGTTGATGCTGTTGGGGCTTCAGGGGGTCTCGATCGGAAATGGCATCATCACTGTCGAAAACATGGAACAGGCCGAAGAACGTGCTGATGCGGATCGCCTTGATACCGCAGGTGGTGCCGCTGAGGCCACGCTGCATTTGATCGCAATTGCTCGACGATTTGGTCGCACCAAGAAATCCGTGGGGTTCACTGCCGGCGAATATCTAATTGCGGGCGACAACGACGGTTCTCCAACTGCATGACCAACAAACGCCAAATGAAATCTGCCGCACGGCTTTATGCGGTCCAAGCGCTTTTCCAAATGGAAGCGTCTGGGCAAAGTGTTGATGCCGTACGCGAAGAATTTGAAACCTTTCGTTTTGGTGCGGATGTAGACGGCGATGAGTTGGCAGAAGGCGATGTCGATCTCTTTCGCGGGATCGTCGAAGATGCCGTGAACTGGCAGGCCAAAATCGATCAGATGACCGACCGCGCGCTCGTTGCCAAGTGGCCAATTGACCGGATCGACCCAACCATTCGTGCGTTGTTTCGGGCGGCAGGTGCTGAGCTGGTCGAAGGAGACGCGCCACCAAAAGTGGTGATCAACGAATTCGTCGACATTGCGAAAGCTTTCTTTCCAGAAGGTCGCGAACCCAAATTCGTGAATGCGGTACTGGACTTTATGGCGCGAGAAGCGAAACCGGACGCTTTCTAATTAGCCGCTAAGGTCACTGGTCCGCATGACCGGCCGGTCCACAGTCGTCAGCAATTTGGAATATTAACGGCCAGACCACCCAACGCGGTCTCCTTGTACTTTTCGCTCATGTCTTCGCCGGTTTGGCGCATCGTCTCGATTGCCGCATCCAGCGGAACAAAATGCTTACCATCGCCGCGCAGGGCCAGTGATGCAGCTGAAACTGCCTTGATGGCTCCAAGACCGTTTCGCTCAATGCAAGGAACTTGAACCAGACCTTTCACCGGATCACAGGTCATGCCCAAGTGATGCTCCAAGGCAATTTCTGCTGCATTCTCAATCTGTTCTGGTGTGCCGCCCAATACAGCGGCAAGCCCGGCGGCGGCCATTGCTGATGCAGACCCGACCTCTGCCTGACACCCGCACTCAGCGCCTGAAATCGAAGCGTTGAATTTAACCAACCCACCGATTGCGGCGGCGGCCATAAGAAACTCTCCGACGCGACGTTCGGTGGCGCCGGGCACGTGGTCCAGCCAATACCGGATGGTCGCGGGAACCACCCCAGCCGCACCGTTCGTTGGGGCTGTGACCACCTGACCGCCGGCAGCGTTCTCTTCGTTTACGGCCATGGCGTACACGCTGATCCAGTCGTTGATGGTGTGAGGCGCCGTCAGGTTCTGTCCACGTTCCGCCAAGAGCGACGCATGGATGTCGGCGGCGCGCCGTTTCACACCCAACCCGCCCGGGAGGATCCCGGAGCGTTCAAGACCCCGGTCCATGCATGCGCGCATGACCTCCCAAATTCGGGATAAGCCTTGCTCCAATTCGCCGTGGCTGATCCGGCTCAATTCATTGGCCCTTTTTAATTCGGCAATCGACTTGCCGCTCGCGGCACACATCTCCAGCATTTCAGCCGCGGACTTGAACGGGTAGGGCACTGGTGCGCCGTCGTCGCTGTCCTTGCCTGCATTCAGCTCCGCTTCAGTGAGGACAAAGCCGCCGCCAATGGAATAATAGGTTTCCTGAAGTATGACATCGCCCTGAGCATCCGTTGCCATCAGGATCAATCCATTGGCATGACCGGGCAACGCAGGGCCGTAATCGAATATGAGATCTGCTTTTGGATCGAACGCCAGCTTGCCCAAGTCCGCGGGTTCGACAAATTTTTCGGCAGATATGTCAGCCAACGCCTTTTCAGCTTTATCGGCATCGTAGGTGTCCAGATTGAATCCGGCGAGACCAAGGATGACAGCGCGGTCCGTTGCATGACCAACACCTGTGAACGCAAGTGAACCATGCAAAGACGCGCGAAGCCCATGTGGGGTGAATGGCGAAGCACGCAAGTCGTCCAGAAACCGACAGGCGGCAACCATCGGACCAATAGTGTGTGACGACGAAGGCCCGATACCGACTTTGAACATGTCAAATACTGAGAGAAACATCACCGATCCTTCGCATTTTCGCCTCAATGGCGGGTTATTGGGCTCTCCGCATGGTCCTTTGCGGCCTCATGTGCCGAAAATTCGGCAACCCCCACTCGCCAGGTGCTTTTTCAGCGCCTATAGAGGAAAAAAACAAGAGATTAAGAGGTATGGGCAAATGGCT
>JAPPOI010000215.1:0-1690 GCA_028818055.1 Boseongicola sp. | reverse complement strand
ACGCGTTGGCCAAACGAACCATCGAATTGATGGAGCGAACAGGCGACGAAAACATCGAAAAACGCGTTGCCGAGGAAATTGGTTCTTCGTCTCCGACGCTGCAGGAAAACTATTCAACCGCTGTGCGGATCAGAAAGGCTGAGGCTCGAGCCAACAAGTTGTTGGATAAGTACATGCGCGGTGAAGACATTCCTGTTGCTCAGATCTCTGCCCAACCTCAGGATGATGGCGGGCACTAGCCCACACCGAGGCTCTTCGCCACCCAAACCAAAACGACGCCCAGTGCGACCGACCCCAAACCCAACATTCGCCGAGTTTCATGGGGCATTTCGGCAAAAAGTTTAACCAGGTCTTCCAAACGCGAAGGGGCCAGTGCAAAGACCAGCCCCTCGATGACCAGGACTAATCCCAGTCCAAGTAGAATATAGCTCATCAATTCAGGCCATCGCCCTTCAGGAATTCAAAGAACTCGCTGTCTGGCGTGATGACCAGTGTCGAGTTCGAGCCTTGCAATGCGCGTTCATAAGCCGACATCGAGCGATAGAATTCGAAGAATTCCGGATCTGCTCCAAAGGCCTCGGCAAATATTCTGTTGCGCTCGGCATCAGCTTCACCGCGGACGATCTCGGCTTCACGTCGCGCTTCCGAGGTAAGTTCGACCTGAGTTCTGTCCGCCTGCGCACGAACACGTTGCGCTGCTTCCGCACCGCGGGCGCGTTCGTCTGTTGCTTCACGAACCCGTTCCGCGCGCATACGCGCAAACGTTTCGGCCTCGTTCTGCTCCGGCAGGTTGGTTTGCTTCAAACGAACGTCGACGACGTCCAGACCCAATGCTTCGGCGCGGCTATCAGCCAGGACACGAATACGGTTCATCAGCGCGGCACGTTCTGCCGAAAGGATTGTGTTCGATGTCACACCTTCCGAACCCAAAACCGAACGGATGTTATCGTTCAGAATGTCAGCCAGACGATCTTCCGCAAGACGTACGCCGCCCGGGCCAACAGCCTGTCGGAAACGAACAACGTCTGCGATACGGTAACGTGCAAATGCGTCGACAACCAAACGACGGTCATCCGATGGCGTAACCTCGATTGCAGGTGTGTCCAGCGAAAGGATACGGTCGTCATATCGCACGACTTCCTGGATGAACGGGATTTTGAACGCAAGACCTGGGTCTTCCTTCACATCACGGATCTGACCAAACTGAAGGACAAGCGCTTTCTCGCGTTCGTCTACAATGAATATGGCCGACAGAGCTGCGAAAACAGCCAATACGGCAGCGACAAGTGCTATGGTTCCTGCACGCATATCAGTTACCTCCTGAGCCGCGACGCAGCTCGTTCAGGGGAAGGTAAGGAACGACACCTTGGCCGTTTCCGCCGGTAGCCTCGTCAAGAATGATCTTGTCGACGTCACCCAGCACACGTTCCAACGTCTCGATATAGAGACGACGGCGCGTTACTTCCGGGGCTTGCAGGTATTCGGTCAAAACAGCGGTAAAGCGGCTGGCTTCACCCTGGGCTTCGTTTACGACCTGAGCACGATAGGCTTCAGCTTCTTCCAAAACCTGAGCTGCCTGACCACGTGCCTCGGCCAAAATCCGGTTCGAATAGGCGTCGGCTTCGCGTTCCAATCTGTCGCGTTCCTGTTCAGCAGCCTGAACATCGCGGAAACTGTCGATAACCTCAGC
>JAPPOI010000294.1 GCA_028818055.1 Boseongicola sp. | reverse complement strand
CGTTTCAGTGAGATCGGTTCGCCTGTTTCTTCGCAGTATCCGTATTCGCCGTTTTCAATGCGGCGCAGAGCCGAATCGATCTTCGCAACCAGTTTACGCTGTCTGTCGCGGGTCCGGAGTTCCAGCGCGCGGTCGGTTTCTTCGCTTGCGCGGTCTGCAATGTCCGGAATGTTCCGTGTTGAATCCTGCAACCCTTCAATGGTCGACTTGCTGTCGCCCATCAGTTCCGACTTCCAGTTGATTAATTTGCGCCGAAAATACTCAAGCTGGCGGTCATTCATAAAGGGTTCATCTTCCGCAGGGCGGTAATCGTCCGGCAAGAAAACTTCTGCTTTCACGTGGTTCCCCTTTTTTTTCATTAACAACGTCCCAGGCTGTTAGAACTCAACAATTGCTCGACACCCCGGAGCCTCTGCGGCGGCGTGTAACGCATCAGCGGAGGGATGTCACTACACGATTGACGCTCTTGAAGGGCTGATTGCACCGGGCTACCTTTCCACCGAGCAGGCCGTTCACAAACAAGGAACAATTCGTGAAATTTGAAGGCACCAGCGCCTATATCGCGTCCGAAGACCTTTCGGTTGCGGTGAACGCGGCGATCACTCTTGAACGCCCCCTTTTGGTTAAAGGCGAGCCCGGCACGGGCAAGACGGAATTGGCACGGCAAGTCGCTGACGCGCTCGGGCTGCGGATCATCGAATGGCACGTCAAATCGACGACACGGGCCCAGCAAGGGCTGTATGAATATGACGCCGTTTCACGCTTACGCGACAGCCAGCTGGGCGATGCACGTGTCGAAGATGTCTCGAATTACATCAAACGCGGAAAGCTGTGGGACGCTTTTGCCTCGGATGAACGTGTTGTTCTGTTGATCGACGAGATCGACAAGGCCGACATCGAATTTCCAAATGACCTGCTTCAGGAACTCGACCGGATGGAGTTCCACGTCTACGAAACCGACGAGACGGTTCAGGCAAAACAGCGCCCCATCGTGATCATTACCTCGAACAACGAAAAAGAATTGCCAGACGCGTTCCTGCGTCGATGCTTTTTTCACTTTATCCGTTTCCCGGACGCAGAAGTATTGAAGTCGATCGTGAATGTTCACTTCCCTGACATCAAAGACAGGCTGCTCAGCGTTGCTTTAAAAGAGTTTTTTGAAATACGAGGGACGCCTGGCCTGAAGAAAAAACCATCTACCAGTGAAGTGTTGGACTGGTTGAAACTCATTCTCGCGGAGGATCTTGCGCCGGAAGACTTGGTTCGAGACGGAACAGACGCCCTTCCAAAACTGCACGGCGCGCTTTTGAAGAATGAACAGGATGTTGCGTTGTTTGAACGGCTGGCGTTCATGGCACGGGGACGTACATGAGCCTGATCATTCGCCAGATCGAGCGACGCGACCGCGAGGACTGGGATCGGTTGTGGTGCGCCTATCTTGCGTTCTACGAAACCGAACTTCCCAAAGAGATCTACGACAGCTCTTTCGAACGTCTGCTTGGCGATGATCCAAATGACTTCAGCGGCTTTGTGGCGGAGCTTGACGGCAAACTGGTCGGACTTGTGCACTACCTGTTTCACAAGCATGGCTGGAAAGTTGAAAATGTCTGTTATCTTCAGGACTTATATGCAGATCCTGATGTGCGCGGACAGGGCATCGGGCGGGCATTGATCGAAGCAGTTTATTCTGCTGCCGACGATGCCGGGGCACCAGCCGTCTATTGGCTGACCCAAGACTTCAACGCGGAAGCCAGAAAGCTTTACGATCGAATTGGTACTCTGACACCTTTCATAAAGTATGCGAGGCCAATTTGAGGGCGCTACTTGGCATATTGGCTGTAGCACTTGCGGCGTGCTCAGCACCTGAGACGTCCAGACGAGTGGCAACCGAAGTGAGTTTGCCACCTATGAAGACGTTCGGCCGCGTGACGCCAGCCCGAACCCGAGCAACAAACGCCGAACTTGCGCGCGATTTTCTAGAGCTCAGCTTTCAATTGGAAAACGGCGCGCCGCTTGCTGCCCTTACGCGGTTCGAAGGCCCCATCACGGTAAAAGTGTCGGGTAAGGCGCCATCAAGTCTTCAGCCAGACTTAACGCGGCTACTCGAACGTTTGCGGCGCGAAGCCCGGATCGACATCACGCAGGTCACATCGGACGAGCCTGCGTCAATTGTCATCGAGCCGGTTCGCCGCGCTCAAATCGCAAGCGCGGCGCCGACTGCTGCTTGTTTCGTGCGCCCCCACGTGACCGGGTGGTCTGACTACCGACGTAAGCGAAATGATCCCGAGACATTCTGGACCAACCTGAAAGTCCGTCGTCAGATGGCGATCTTCCTGCCAAGGGACGTGAGCCCACAAGAAGTTCGCGATTGCCTGCACGAAGAAATCGGACAGGCACTTGGACCACTGAACGACATCTATCGATTGGAGCAGTCGATCTTCAACGACGACAATTTCCATTCGGTGTTGACCAGTTATGACATGCTGATTTTGCGAGCCTATTATGATCGCAGCCTTGAAAACGGAATGTCTGCCGCAGAAGTCGCCGCCCGATTGCCGGCAATTTTCTCGCGTTTGAACCCAGCAGGACGTCGAGTTGGCGGGATCGCCCCCGCCGCAAGCAATGCTCCGGGCTGGCAAGCCGCCATCGACCGTGCCACGCGTCCCGGTATGAACCGGGCAAGACAGGCGGTTTTTGCACGCCAGGCTGTCCAGCTGGCACGCGCATTTGGACCGGCCGATACTCGTTTGGCCTTTTCGCATTATGTGCTGGGGCGATTGACGCTTGGAAGTGACCCCGAGGAAGCTCTGCGATCATTTATTGCGGCAGGTCGGATTTATCAGCGCGCGCCAACCAGCAAGCTACAAGAGGCCCATATCGCTGTCCAAATTGCCGCGTTTCAACTGTCGGCGGGGCTGCCGGACGCTGCCCTTGGTTTGGTCGAGCAAAACTTGGACGCCGCGAGGCGGGCCGAACACGCAGCCCTGCTGTCGTTGTTGTTGCTTGTGAAATCTCAGGCCGAGCTTCTGATCGGCAACGAAGACGCCAGCCGTGCAACTGAACGTGAAGCGTTGGCTTGGGCACGATATGGCTTCGGATCTGATCGTGAAGTAGCCGCCCGAGTGCGCGAAATCCGGGCGATAAGCCCCCGTCCTGATCAAGGAAATCCAGCATGATTGCTTTCATTTTCGCAATTGTAGGGGCAGCGCTTGGAGCGCGCACCGCACATCGTCGAAAAGGCACACGCCTGGATATGCTGCAGTATGCGGCTGGATATGGCATTGCGTTCGGATTGATCGGTCTGTTTGTCGGCATCATCATTGCACGGATGACGCTCTGATGTTCTTGCCGTTCTTTGAACAGCTTAGACATCACGGCGTTCCAACCAGTCTGCGCGAATTCCTTGCATTCCTTTCAGGTTTAGATGCTGGTCTGACGACCTATGATGTTGACGGATTCTACTATCTTGCGCGTGCAACGATGGTCAAAAACGAGGCCCACATTGATCGGTTCGATCGGGCTTTTGCGGCCGCTTTCAAAGGTGTTGAAAGCATACCCTTGGAAGCCGTGGTTCAGGCATTGGACCTGCCGGCCGACTGGCTCGAAAAACTGGCCGAGAAACACCTGTCCGAAGAAGAGAAAGCCGAAATCGAGGCGCTCGGCGGCTTCGATAAGTTGATGGAGACCTTGCGCAAACGCTTGGAAGAGCAACAAGGGCGTCACCAAGGCGGCAACAAATGGGTAGGCACAGCAGGCACCTCGCCGTTCGGGGCCTATGGTTACAATCCCGAAGGCGTCCGAATTGGCCAGAAAGAGTCACGTCATCAGCGCGCGGTGAAAGTCTGGGACAAGCGGGAATTCCGCGATCTGGATGACACCCGCGAAATTGGAACTCGATCTATCAAAGTTGCCTTGAAGCGGCTTAGGCAATGGGCGCGCGACGGCGCGATGGACGAACTTGATTTGGACGGCACCATCCGGGCAACGGCCGAGCACGGTTATCTGGATGTACAGACGCGACCGGAACGACGAAACGCCGTGCGCGTTCTGCTGTTTCTCGACATCGGCGGCTCGATGGATGCCTATGTCCAATTGGTGGAAGAGCTGTTTTCGGCCGCTCGGACGGAGTTCAAACATCTGGAGCATTTTTACTTTCACAACTGCCTGTACGAGGGCGTTTGGAAAGACAACCGCCGTCGGTGGGACGCTCAGACGCCGACTTGGGATGTCATGAACAAGTTCGGAAAGGGCTATAAATGCATCTTTGTCGGGGACGCTTCGATGTCGCCGTATGAGATCGCAGCACCGGGCGGCGCGAATGAACACTGGAACGCTGAGGCTGGCGAGGTCTGGCTAAGGCGCGCAATGGACCATTGGCCAGATTTCTTATGGATAAACCCCGTCCCCGAAGCTCATTGGAATTACACGATGTCCATTGGCATGATTCAAAAAGTCATCGGCGAAAACCGTATGGTCCCATTGTCACTTGAGGGCCTAACCCGCGGGATGCGGGTCTTGGGATAAACCTTCGCTGGGCACCGCAACTTCCAGAACATGCACTTGATTTAGTTCTGTAATTCTGGCCCCAAGGCCTAAGCAGTTGCCGCCGCCGCCAACCGGCCCCATATAACGTCTATGCTCAAGTTCACCCCAATCCTGTTGGCAATCGCCTATGCCCTTGTCATGTACAAGTTCTCCGCGTGGAAGACCCGGCGTGAACTGGATGATCGCTCAAGCGAGCTTGTTGATCCGGTTTTGAAGAAATTGACTGATCAGATGGCAGCTGCGCTCGACCTGCCCCGGATACGTGTACATCTTTACGAAATTGAGCCCGTCAACGGATTGGCTGCACCAGATGGACGCATATTCTTGACCCGCGGCTTCTACGATAAATATCGATCTGGCGAAGTAACTGCCGAAGAGATGGCGAGCGTAATCGCCCATGAACTTGGCCATGTCGCTCTTGGACACTCGCGCCGGCGCATGATCGACTTCTCAGGCCAGAATGCCATTCGCATGGCGCTTGTGATGGTGCTATCTCGGTTCTTGCCGGGCGTTGGCGTACTGATCGCGAATTTTCTGACAACGCTTCTTGCAGCACGTCTCAGCC
>JAPPOI010000021.1 GCA_028818055.1 Boseongicola sp. | reverse complement strand
CATGGTGCATCGGTATCGCATCGACAATCAGCGCTTCAAAATCGTCGATTCAAACAGCTGTCAGTTCGTTTCGAATGACGGACAGCCGTTACCCGCACATTCCTATGCTTCATTGGCTCGTCACATCGTGAATCTTTGGATGGATTCACCTGGTCACAGAAAGAATATTTTGGACCGCAAAGTCGATCGTATGTCGACTGGTGTAGCCTTTGATCCAAAAGCGCAATACTGCGGTCGGTTCTGGTTGACGCAGAATTTCGTCGGTTAAACGCGCTTAAGCGTCGTAACAAATTCTTGAAATATATGTGAAAGCGGCTCAGAGTTGGTATAGCTCAGGGCCGTTTCAGGGCATCAAGACGCCCGGAAACAAAGAACAAGCAAAAAGATTCCCGCGATCCTGAGCCGAGCCAATAAGGAGGGAGCCATCATGGCTGACACCGACGCTACGGGATCCGATTCAGGCATCAGCGCAGAATTTGAAACCGATTTCGAAATGGGTCAGGACAATATCCGACCGTTCGGACTAGACATCCACAACCCAGTATTCTTGATCTCAAGCCTTGTTATTATTGCCTTTGTTCTTCTATCGCTGGCCAATCAGGAGGCATCTGCCGAGTTTTTCGGCTGGTTGCGCCCGTATCTCACAAGCAATTTTGACTGGTTTCTTGTGATCTCAGTTGATCTCATGCTGGTATTCTTGCTGGCGCTTATTTTCTTGCCAGTGGGACGCGTTCGGATTGGTGGCAAGGATGCTCAGCCGGACTATTCCTATGCAGGATGGATTGCGATGATGTTCGCAGCCGGCATTGGCATCGGCCTTTTGTTCTTTGGCGTGCTTGAGCCCACGTATTACAACTTCTCTGAAGGTGGAAATGCCAGACCTCTGAATATCGACATTACCCAACCAGGGAATGAGTATATTGGGGTCGTCGGCACAATTCACCATTGGGGCCTCGAAGGCTGGGCAGTGTACGCGGTGGTTGGCCTGACATTGGCGATCTTTGCATACAACAAAGGTATGCCAATGACGCTTCGGTCGGCTTTCTATCCAATTCTCGGAGATCGCATCTGGGGTTGGTGGGGTCACATCATCGACACGTTGGCGGTCTTTGCGACACTGTTCGGTTTGACCACATCACTTGGACTTGGCGCGCAACAGGTTGCGTTCGGTCTGGAAGAGGTGTTCGGCATCCAACAATCCAACACGGTTACAGTGATCTTGATCATCGGCATTACCGCAATCGCGTTGGGTTCGGTTTTGATGGGTATGGACAAGGGCGTTAAGCGACTATCGGAAATCAACATGTTGATGGCCGTCGCTCTGTTCCTGTTCGTGTTCTTCGTCACCGGTGCAGTCACAGCGATCACGCGGTACTTCAACGTGATGGTCGACTATGTGACGTTGCTTCCCGCACTTTCGAATCCGTTTGGCCGCGAAGACACAAGCTTCTTCCACGGTTGGACGACGTTCTATTGGGCGTGGTGGATTGCATGGTCCCCGTTCGTGGGCATGTTCATCGCACGGATTTCGAAGGGCCGTACGGTTCGCGAATTCATCCTTTGTGCTTTGATCGCGCCAACGCTCGTCTGTGCGCTTTGGATGTCGACGTTTGGCGGAGCCGCCATCGACATGCTGAATGCGGGTGGCGCGGAAGGCGTCAAAGCAACAGTCATCGATAGCTACAAGCCGGAAGGCGCGCTGTTTGGCTTCCTTCAGGAATTGCCGCTTTACGGCATCGTGTCACCGATCGCTCTGATCCTGATCGTGATCTTCTTTGTGACGTCGTCGGACTCGGGTTCGCTCGTCATCGATACGATCACCGCGGGTGGCAAGATGGATGCACCGGTTGTTCAGCGGATTTTCTGGTGCACCTTGGAAGGTCTTGTTGCGATCGCCCTTCTTTTGGGCGGCGGCTTGGCCGCGCTTCAGGGCGCTGCGGTGTCGACGGGTATCCCGTTCACCATCGTTGTGCTCTTGATGTGCTACACGGTCTACAAGGCACTTCAGACAGAAGAGCGCTGATAAAAGCAAAATATGACAAAGGGCCCGCATCGTCGGGCCCTTTGCTCTTGCAGACTCGTCTGGCCGGGCGTATATGCCTCTCAACAGCGGCGCTTCGGCTTCCACCCCCGAGGCTCCACCGGAAAATACCACGGGCCCGCTGGCCCGTTTTTTTATGCCTGGATGGCGATGAGCGACCTGATTGCAAAAGCCAGTATTGATCGGCGGATGGCCGAGATCGTGACCCCTGTTATCGAGGACATGGGGTTCGAACTGGTGCGCATTCGATTGATGGGTGGAAACACCAAGACACTGCAGATCATGGCCGAACGCCCAGATGGCGGGATCGAGGTTGACGAGTGTGCGGCAATCTCGACGGCCGTCAGTGCCACACTGGATGTCGAAGACCCATTGGAAGACGCGTACACGCTTGAGGTTTCGAGCCCCGGTATCGACAGACCGCTCACCCGGCTCAAAGACTTTGATACTTGGGACGGCTACGAAGCCAAGCTGGAAACAGCCGAGATGATCGACGGCCGACGCAGGTTTAAAGGAACCTTGCAAGGTACCGAGGAAAACGAAGTCCTGATCGAAATCGAGGTTGACGGAAAGCCGACAACCATCGGGCTTGAATTCGACTGGCTGAGCGACGCGAAGCTGGTTCTGACTGACGAATTGATCCGCGATGTTCTGAAAGCGCGGAAGGATGCGGGCGACGTAGATGAAGCCCAATTCGACGAAGTACAAACAATCATGGATGGCGACGAGGAGACCTGAGAATGGCGATCACATCCGCAAACCAACTGGAACTCTTGCAAACGGCAGAAGCTGTTGCGCGTGAAAAGATGATCGACCCTGCGTTGGTCATAGAGGCGATGGAAGAAAGCCTCGCCCGTGCAGCAAAGTCCCGGTATGGCGCCGAAATGGATATTCGCGTGTCGATTGACCGGAAGACCGGCAAAGCGACATTCACGCGCGTCCGCACAGTCATCGATCCTGACGAGGAAGAGCTTGAAAACTATCAGGCTCAGCTGACTCCAGAGCAGGCAAAACAATACCTGGACGACCCAAAGCCGGGCGATGTCATCGTGGACGAAGTTCCGCCGGTGGACATGGGCCGGATTGCGGCTCAGTCGGCCAAGCAGGTGATCTTGCAGAAAGTTCGCGAAGCCGAACGGGATCGTCAGTACGAAGAATTCAAGGATCGTGCAGGCACGATCATCAACGGCCAGGTCAAGCGCGAAGAGTACGGCAACGTGATCGTCGACGTGGGTGCTGGTGAAGCTGTTCTGCGCCGTAACGAAAAGATTGGCCGCGAAAGCTATCGTCCAAACGATCGTATCCGCTGCTACATCAAGGATGTACGTCGCGAGACTCGTGGCCCTCAGATCTTCCTGTCACGTACCGCTCCCGAGTTCATGGCTGAGCTCTTCAAGATGGAAGTGCCGGAAATCTATGACGGCATCATCGAGATCAAGGCGGTTGCTCGTGATCCCGGATCACGTGCCAAGATTGCTGTGATCAGCTACGACAACTCGATCGATCCTGTTGGTGCTTGTGTCGGTATGCGCGGCAGCCGTGTTCAGGCCGTTGTAAACGAGCTTCAGGGCGAAAAGATCGACATCATTCCTTGGAATGAAGATGCGCCGACTTTCCTTGTGAACGCTCTGCAGCCCGCAGAGGTAACCAAGGTTGTTCTCGACGAAGAAGCCGAACGGATCGAGGTTGTTGTCCCGGAAGAGCAGCTTTCGCTGGCCATCGGTCGCCGCGGCCAGAACGTCCGCCTTGCGTCACAGCTGACCGGTCTCGACATCGACATCATGACCGAAGAAGAGGAATCGGCACGTCGTCAGGCCGAGTTTGAAGAGCGCACCAAGCTCTTTGTTGACTCGCTTGATTTGGACGAATTCTTTGCTCAGTTGCTGGTTTCGGAAGGCTTCACCAATCTTGAAGAAGTGGCCTATGTCGAACTTGACGAGCTTCTGGTGATTGATGGTGTCGACGAAGATACCGCGAACGAGCTTCAGGCCCGCGCGCGTGATTATATCGACGCACAGAACAAGAAAGCACTTGAGCATGCTCAAGAGTTGGGCGCTGAAGCCAGCCTTATTGAATTCGAAGGTCTGACACCCCAAATGGTGGAAGCCTTGGCCGAAGACGACGTGAAAACACTGGAAGACTTTGCCACCTGCGCCGACTGGGAGTTGGCGGGCGGTTGGACAACTGTCGATGGTGAGCGCGTCAAAGATGACGGCATTCTGGAAAAGTTTGATGTGTCGCTGGAAGAGGCACAGCATCTGGTCATGACCGCACGCATTCAATTGGGATGGGTTGACCCATCTGATCTTGAGGCTGATGAGGCCGAAGAAGAAGGCGTTGAAGGCGAAGCCACAGAGGAGGCCGAGGCCTGATTTCAGGCCTCGTGCGGGGTTCTCATGTCACGCGGTGGCAGAGACAAATTCCGGGATGAACCCGAACGCCGTTGCATCGCGACAGGTGAGGTCCAGCCGAGGCGGGGCCTGATCCGCTTCGCGGTGTCGCCGGACGGTGATGTCGTGCCTGATATTCTGGGCAAATTGCCCGGACGGGGCATTTGGGTGGCCGCCGAGCGCGAGGCGCTGGCAACAGCCGTTAAAAAGGGGCTTTTCGCCCGAGCCGCCAAACGGGCTGTTAACGTGCCGGAAACGCTTATTGATGATGTCGAAGCCGGGCTTGCAAAGCGGCTGATCGACGGGATCTCGATGGCCCGTAAGGCCGGATCTGCGGTAGCGGGCTACGAAAAGGTCAAAGACTGGCTTGGAAAGGACGAAGCGCGGATTCTCCTTCAAGCCAGCGACGGATCGGAACGAGGGAAGTCAAAACTGCACGCTCCCGGCGGAAAAGGCAGTTTTTTCGAGGTTTTAACAGCCTCAGAATTGGGTTTGTCCTTTGGGCGCGAACGTGTGATACATGCGGCGCTCGGTTTTGGCGGACTCACTGAACGGATCAGAGAGGACGCCATCCGGTTATCTGGCGTTCGCGAAATGGACGGTGGTTCGGCCACCGGAAAGGTAAAGTAGACCATATGAGCGATAGTGACGGCAAAAAGCCATTGGGCCTGAAAGGTCGCGGTCCGGGAC
>JAPPOI010000340.1 GCA_028818055.1 Boseongicola sp. | reverse complement strand
CCCATCGGCTTGGACCGACCTCGTCGGTTTGAAAACTGTTTCTGGGCGACTTCCGTTGGACGGCGTTGTACCACTTTGCGCCCGGTTTGATACGGTCGGTCCGCTGTGGCGGAGCGTGGAAGATGCCTCGCAACTACTGGCGATCATGGATGGTTCGGCACCGGCCAGCTTGGACAGCGTTTCGTTGGAAGGTGTTCGGCTCGCCAATCTTGTGACGTCGGCAACTGAAAATCTGCGAGATGCTCCAAGGGCCGCATTTCAAAGCGCAGTTGAACGATTGCAGGCTGCAGGTGCAGTTGTGGAAACCATTGAAATCAAATCTGTTTCTGACGCCATGAATTTGGCTGGAAAGCTGTTCGCCCCCGAAGCCTATGGAACATGGAAACATGCGATCGAGGCAAAGCCCGACCTGATGTACACGCCGGTGCGCGAACGATTCCAAAGTGGCGCTGCTCTTTCGGCGGCCGATTACGTTGCAGCTTGGCAGCATTTGGATGACCTGCGATTGGAGTATGCTAAGGCGACCGCAGGATTTGACGCTGTAATTCTGCCGACGGTCCCCATCCTTCCGCCCAACATGGAAGCGGTTTCAACCGACAAAGAATTGTTCGTTTCGGAAAATTTGCTGGCGCTGCAAAACACGCGAATAGGTAACCTAATGGGGCTAGCAGGCCTGACATTGCCGACTGGTGTTCCAAGTTGCGGCATTCTCTTTCAAGGCCCCGTCGAGGAACGTCTATTGAGGATTGGCAAGGCGGCCGAGGACGCGCTGGCCTAAAAGCCACATTTTCTTGCACGAAAGCCAAATTTCCGCGCCTTCACAGTGGACCCGAGGCGGTGCCTTGGTCTAGATTCAGAAAAAAGGGGCAAATAGACCCCGATCTGAGGCAGTTATGGTTTTTCCCGAGCGGTTTTCGAACCTTCCGGAATATGCATTCCCGCGTTTGCGGGCACTTCTCGACGTCCATGCGCCGGGTGGTGATGTCTTGCAGATGACAATTGGCGAGCCACGCCATGCTTTTCCGTCCTTTGTCGGTGATGTTGTGGCCGCAAACCTCGATGGTTTTGGGAAGTATCCGCCGAACGAGGGTACGCTCGAGTTGCTTGGTGCTATCACTGATTGGATTGCTCGACGGTACGGCGTGACGATAGCGTCAGACCAGGTAATGGTTTTGAACGGCACGCGAGAAGGTCTCTACAATGCTGCGATGGCCCTTTGCCCCGAGACGAAGAATGGGCAAACACCCGTTATCTTGACCCCAAACCCGTTTTACCAAGTTTATGCTGTCGCCGCTTTGTCTGTTGAGGCTGAGCCGGTTTACATGCCCTGCACCAAAGAGACAGGGTTTTTGCCTGATTTTGGTGCCTTGCCAACCGAAGTGCTGGATCGCACTGCAATTGCCTACATCTGCACACCATCAAACCCGCAGGGTGCGGTAGCCGATCTGGATTACTGGCGAGAGCTGTTTGCCCTCGCAGAGAAGCATGATTTCCGGATTTTTGCTGATGAGTGCTACTCCGAGGTGTATCGCAGCACACCTCCGGTTGGGGCCTTAGAAGCTGCGAAGGCGCTGGGTTTGGATCCAGAGAGGGTCGTCGCGTTCCACTCGCTTTCGAAACGATCCAATTTGCCCGGACTTCGCTCTGGCTTTGTTGCGGGCGGCAAAGAAACAATTGCTCGAATTCGGCAGCTTCGAACTTATGCAGGGGCACCTTTACCGCTGCCACTTATGCGCGCAGCCGAAGCCGTTTGGCAGGATGAAGAGCATGTTGAGGCAAGCCGGAAACGTTACAAAGCCAAATACGACATCGCCGATCGGGTATTTGAAAAAGTTGAAGGTTGCGCGGCACCCGAAGCTGGATTTTTCCTTTGGCTTCCAGTCGATGATGGCGAAACGGCGACAATCAAACTCTGGCGTGAAACCGGTGTTCGGGTTTTGCCCGGCGCCTACTTGTCGCGCGATGTGCAGGGCATGAACCCCGGCAAAGGCTACATCCGTGTGGCGATGGTTGTAAATGAAGACGAATTGGAGCGCGGCCTTACCGCACTTCGAGACTGTTTATACAGGTGAGGGAAGAATAAGAATGGCATATCAGGCAAGGCACCGCGACCCGCTCTTCGATAGCGACACGCAAGCCATCATTGAACGACGCGGAAAGGAACTCGTCGGTGTGGCATTGCTTGGGGTGGCGTTGCTTCTCGGACTTATTCTGGGATCGTATTCCTCAGAAGATCCGAATTGGCTGAATGCGACCGATGCACCGGCACAAAACCTGCTTGGCCACATCGGCGCAGCCGTCGCTTCACCACTTTATGTCATCGCTGGTTATGGAAGTTGGGCAATCTCACTCATTTTGGGCGTCTGGGGACTCAGGTTCATGTTCCACTACGGTGAAGACCGCGCAATTGCGCGTCTGATTTTTGCTCCGATCGCTGTTGCGTTGGCCGCCGTCTATGCCTCGACCCATGTGCCAATGGCGGATTGGCCGCATTCATTCGGGCTAGGTGGTCTGTTTGGCGATACCGTTTTAGGTGCGCTGCTCGGCGTATTGCCGATGGCCCCCGGAACCGGTCTGAAGATCATGGCGATCGTTCTGTTCTTTGCGGCGCTAACGCTAGGCTTCTTTGTCCTAGGGTTCACGCGTGATGAGCTCTGGACTGCTGCGCGCTATGCGATCGGTGGGATCGTTCTCATCTATGCTAGCATCATGACGCTCTTGGGTCGTAGCGCGTCAGGCGGATGGCAAATGGCGCGCGCTGCACGGGCACGTGCAGCTGAGAGGCGCCAACAAGAGGTAGAGATATTTGACGATGAACGCGACGACGAAGTAAGCCCCGCAGTTCTGCGGGCGACACGTGCCTACCGGTCCGAAGCGTCATCGACTGGTGGGTTACTCTCCAAACTTCCGTCTCTGTTCAAGCGGAGTTCCGAAGCGCAACCCGAGCACCCTTTCGACGATGATCCCGACATGGACCGGGTGAGTGCACGCATTGCCGACGCGGTTAAGACGCGAGTCCGCCGCCCTGAATTGGGTCTTCGCTCCGAGCCTCCTGTGCAATCCGAAACCACTCCGCGTGTCACAATGCTGGACGAACAAGGCGAACTTGCGCCGTTCGACGAGATTGATGAACTCGACATGCCTGAAGCGGAACTCGTCGATGTCCCCAATCAGCCGTTGGGTGGATTTTTAACGTCTCGCGACTCGGGCCGGGTGGTTCAGCCAACTGCCAAGAAAACCGTGACGTCGAAGCGTGCGCAGTCCGAGGCACAGCCACAGCTGAACTTTGGAGATAAAAAGCAAGAGTTTGAGATACCACCCCTCAGTCTGCTGACTGATCCTGGAACGATTGAACGGCATCACCTTTCTGACGAGGCTTTGGAAGAAAACGCCCGCATGCTTGAAAGCGTGCTGGATGACTATGGCGTGAAAGGCGAAATCGTCAGTGTGCGGCCTGGCCCGGTCGTTACCATGTATGAACTTGAGCCAGCGCCTGGCTTGAAGGCATCAAGAGTGATTGGCCTTGCTGACGACATTGCACGATCAATGTCTGCTCTTTCTGCGCGTGTTTCGACTGTGCCGGGACGCTCCGTCATCGGGATCGAGCTGCCAAATGAGAACCGCGAAAAAGTTGTGCTTCGCGAAATTCTTTCCGGTCGTGATTACGGTGACGGAAATCAGCGACTTCCATTGGCGCTTGGCAAAAATATTGGTGGTGATCCTGTTGTGGCCAACTTGGCCAAGATGCCCCACCTGTTGATTGCCGGTACCACGGGCTCTGGTAAGTCGGTCGCGATTAACACCATGATCCTGAGTCTTCTCTACAAGCTCACCCCCGAAGAATGCCGTTTGATCATGATCGATCCGAAGATGCTTGAACTCAGCGTCTACGACGGAATTCCCCATCTTTTGTCGCCGGTTGTGACCGACCCGAAAAAGGCTGTGGTGGCACTCAAGTGGGTCGTCGGCGAAATGGAAGAGCGCTATCGCAAGATGTCCAAGATGGGCGTTCGAAACATCGAAGGCTTCAACGGACGCGTGGCCGACGCCCTGAAGAAGAATGAAATGTTCAGTCGTACCGTTCAAACGGGCTTCGACGAAGAAACAGGTGAACCGGTGTTCGAAACCGAAGAGTTTGCTCCGGAAAAACTGCCTTACATCGTGGTTATCGTTGATGAGATGGCCGACCTCATGATGGTCGCCGGCAAGGAAATCGAGGCCTGTATTCAGCGCCTGGCACAAATGGCGCGGGCCTCCGGCATCCACCTGATCATGGCCACCCAAAGGCCTTCGGTGGATGTGATCACCGGCACGATCAAAGCCAACTTCCCAACCCGGATTTCGTTCCAGGTCACCTCGAAAGTGGATAGCCGCACGATCTTGGGAGAGATGGGCGCAGAACAGCTGCTAGGTATGGGCGATATGCTTTACATGGCTGGCGGCGCAAAGATCACGCGTGTCCACGGTCCTTTTGTTTCTGACGAAGAGGTTGAAGAGATCGTCAACCACCTGAAGTCATTTGGCGCACCGGAATACGTTTCGGGGGTTGTCGAAGGGCCAAGTGAAGAAACAGAAACTGACATCGATCAGGTGCTTGGACTGGGTGGAAACACAAACGGTGAAGATGCGCTTTATGACCAAGCGGTCGCAATTGTGATCCGTGATCGCAAGTGCTCGACTTCTTACATCCAGCGGAAACTGTCCATTGGATACAACAAGGCAGCGCGGCTTGTGGAGCAAATGGAAGACAACGGTCTTGTCAGCTCGGCCAATCATGTCGGCAAACGCGAGATTTTGGTGCCGGAGCAAGGGTAAGCTCCACGCGCGTGCCGGACACCCTCACCCCCGGCACGCGCAACTTGCTGAAATTCAGCAAGTTTTCGCACTACAAAGCGTCGATATTGCTTAACAATGGCAGTGACAGCGTCATGGACTTATATGTCTGTAAACGCATCGATTAGGACGCAAAATGGATCGTAGAGCCTTTCTTTTTTCAAGCGCTGCAGCGGCTGTCGTGGGTACGCCTGCGCTGGCGGACAAGATTTCTCTGAACGCATTGTCTGGGTATCTGAACGGAATATCGGCCGCTGCGGAAGATTTTAGACAAGTCAACGACGCAGTCACGCTGGCGACTGGACAACTCATGCTTCAGCGGCCGGGGG
>JAPPOI010000204.1 GCA_028818055.1 Boseongicola sp. | reverse complement strand
GCTCAAGCCGTAGAAACTTCGGATGAGCCCGTAACCGCCGAGGTCGAGGAGAAAGTCGAAGCGTCAGCGGAACCAGTTGAGAGCCCTGACGAGGCTGAACCGGCGGTGTCAGAAGTGACCGACGCCAAAGCGGAAGAAAAAGCAGAAGAAGCTGTCGACGCGGCGGAAGCTGCCACTGAAGAGCCGCGCGAAATTCCTGGTATGGAAACCGTGGATATCGATGACGAGGATACGCCTTCGGACGACTTCGACGGTGATGAAAGTGGGTCATTCGAACCCACAGAGTCGGCATCAGAAAAAGATGCGAGCATCGAGAAAGTTGCTGATGACGATACGGCCGACGAAATTCGACGCCCTCGAAAGCAGCGCTCGCGTCGTTACAAAATCCAGGAAGTGATCAAAGTCCGTCAAGTTCTGCTGGTCCAAGTGGTCAAGGAAGAGCGTGGGAACAAAGGCGCGGCGCTGACCACATACCTTTCGCTGGCTGGTCGCTATTGCGTCTTGATGCCCAACACCGCACGTGGTGGTGGCATCAGCCGCAAGATTACCAACGCGTCAGATCGCAAGAAACTCAAAGACATCGCCGACGAAATTGATGTGCCGAAGGGCGCAGGACTGATCATCCGGACCGCTGGTGCAAAACGCACAAAGACCGAGATCAAGCGCGACTATGAATACCTTCAGAGGATGTGGGAGCAAATTCGCGAGTTGACGCTGAATTCAATTGCTCCAGCGAAGATCTATGAAGAAGGCAATCTCATCAAACGATCGATCCGTGATCTTTACAGCCGTGAGATTGATGAGGTTCTGGTCGAAGGCGAGGTGGGATACCGCACGGCCAAAGACTTCATGAAAATGATCATGCCGAGCCACGCCAAGAACGTGAAACTCTACGCTGATCCGATGCCACTTTTCGCGCGCTATCAGGTCGAAAGTTATCTGGCGGGTATGTTCAATCCGACGGTTCAGCTGAAATCCGGCGGATACATCGTCATTGGAGTGACCGAAGCATTGGTCGCGATTGACGTGAACTCGGGTAAAGCGACGAAAGAGGGCTCGATCGAAGAGACGGCTCTCAAGACCAATCTTGAGGCCGCTGAGGAGGTTGCCCGTCAGTTGCGTTTGCGCGACTTGGCAGGACTGATCGTGATCGACTTCATCGATATGGAAGAGCGGAAGAACAACTCTGCTGTCGAGAAGCGCCTGAAGGAAAAGCTGAAAACAGACCGTGCCCGCATTCAGGTTGGCCGGATTTCTGGTTTTGGTCTGATGGAGATGTCACGGCAACGTTTGCGCCCGGGAATGCTTGAGGCGACCACACAACCTTGTCCATCGTGCCATGGCACTGGCCTGATCCGCTCTGACGACAGTCTTGGACTGACCATCCTGCGCCAGCTGGAGGAAGAGGGTGTTCGCCGTCGTTCACGTGAAGTGTTGGTGAAGGCACCGGTCCAGATCGTGAACTTCTTGGTGAACCAAAAGCGGGAACATATTGCACAGATCGAAGCGCGCTACGGGATGTCCGTGCGGATCGAAGCTGATCCATTCCTGATCTCGCCGGACTTTTCGATCGAGAAATTCAAGACCGCGACGCGTGTCATAGATACGTCCGCACCAGTTGTTTCTGTTGATCCTGCCTTGATGGCTGAGATCGAAGAAGAGCTCGCGGAGGAGACGAAGCAGGAAGTCGAAGAGGACACCAGCGAAGACAAGCCCAAGCGTCGCCGTCGCCGGCGTCGTCGGCGCCGTGGTGGTGGTCGCGACGCCGAGGCACAGGCTGACACCGGTGAAGTGACAGAGGGTGAAGCTTCGGAAGAAACTCAGGAAGAGGCATCAACAGACGAAAGTGTTGCCGAAGCCGAGGAGGCCAAGCCAGAGGCCGAAGAAAAACCGAAGAAACGCACGCGTCGTCGCAAGAAAAAAGAACCTGAAGCGGCAGACGCCAAAGCAGACGAAGCTGTGACGGAAGAAGCGTCTAGTGAAACTGCGGCAAGCTCGGAAGAGCCGGCCGAAGCAGCTGAAGAGAAGCCGAAGAAAAAGAAGGCCGCTCCACGGCGTCGGAAAAAGAAATCGGACGATGAAGCTCCAAAGGCCGCGGGTGAAGCAGTGGCCGAACCTCAGGCGGCCGCAGCCAGCACCGAAGAAACCAAAGTCGCCGAACCGGTGGCTGCCGAAGCTGTTGCTGTCGCAATGGCGGATGAAGCTCAGGCAAGCGACGACAGTTCGAAACCACGTCGTCGTGGTTGGTGGTCAGTCGGGCGATCTTAAGACAAAGTCAGTGGCGCCGGATCAGATAGGTCTGGGTGCCACTGTCGTCCGATTGCGATAGAAGCTCGTGCCCCTGTTCGTGGCAAAAATGGGGGATATCTACGATCGCAGCCGGGTCATCCGCGAGAACCCGCAATACAGCACCGCTGGGCAGCGCGCGAAGACGTTTCGCAGCTTTTAGCACTGGTAAGGGGCACAAAAGCCCTGTTGCATCAAGTTCTTCGGCGATGTCCATGACGCCATCGCTAGGTCGGATGTTACAATTTGTCCACCGAGATGTGACTGGTTTGTGCAGTGACGAAGTCGAAAAACTTGCATAAATCAATGGGACTGAGGAGATGCCATGTTTGGTTTCGACATTTTTGACGCCTCTTTGCTGCCCGCGATGATGATTGCGATGATGGCGGGCGTTCTGTCGTTTCTGAGCCCGTGTGTCCTTCCCATTGTGCCTCCGTATATCGCCTACATGAGCGGCATCACAGTCACAGAGATGCAAGAAGCTGAGGCTACAAAACGTCGAAGGGCGCTTTTCTCAGCGTTCTTCTTTGTACTGGGCCTTTCAACTGTATTCCTGATCCTTGGGTTCACTGCTTCTGCATTTGGTCGGTTTTTCCTGACCAATCAGGATTGGTTCGTCGCCGGGGCGGGCATCGTTATTATGATCTTTGGAGCCCATTTCCTTGGGATCTACCGCATTGGTTTCATGGACCGTGAACTCCGTGTCGACGCTGGCGATCGCGGAGGGTCGGGCTTTGGCGCCTATATCCTGGGACTTGCCTTTGCATTTGGGTGGACACCCTGCATTGGTCCGATCCTTGGTGCCATCTTGTCTATAGCCGCCAGCGAAGCTGATGTGGCCCGTGGCACCACTCTGTTGGGTGCCTATGCTCTTGGGCTCGGTATTCCTTTCCTGCTTGTTGCGGCGTTCTTTCCACGAATGACTGGTCTGATGAACTGGATGAAGCGCCACATGGAGCGAATCGAGCGTATCATGGGCCTTTTACTGTGGACGGTCGGTCTATTGATGCTGACCGGAAAATTCACCGACTTCAGTTGGTGGTTGAACGAGCAATTCCCAGTTTTGCAAACATTCGGATAATAGCCAGGCTATTGTTTCCCGCCGGTCCGTGACTTGGGACATTCCAAAAAACTTAAGCAACTTAGGCTTCTCGCACGGAACTCTCTGCGTTAATATCTCGGAATGACAATCCGGGGCACATCGCAAGTGGCTAAGCGCCGGGTTTTTTACATTCCCGGCTACGACCCATTTCCGCCCCGCCGCTATCGCGAGCTTTATCGCAAAGAAAGCCGCAAGCAGGCCTTGTTATCCGGGTATCAGATCGAACAGAAGCCTGGATCCTCTGATACCGGTTGGCTCGTTCGGTCGCGTATCGAAGGCGGAAAAACGCTTTCTCGGATAGATGTTCTTGTGTGGAGCGATCTGGTCCGAAGCTCGATGTCAACGGGCATCATCGGAACATATTTTTCTTTGGCTAAGACGTCGTGGACCTATTTTTCTACCGGTACGTTTCGAAGGCTTACGTGGCTGCGCAAAGGCCCCGTGATTGCAGCGTTGTATCCGGTAGTGATGTTACTGGCACAATTGATGGCCGCGCTTTTGGTTGCTGGCATTGCAACGGGCACACTTGAGTGGGGTGCGTCGTTGATTGCCGGCTTTGTTGGCGCAAGTGTATCCGGGGTGGCTGCTACGATGCTGAGTGTCGTGTCGTGGGGCTTGTTTCTGGGGTTCGCCTACTTGATTTTGAAGTGGTTCAAATCACTCGATGGAAAAACTTTCGCGTATTATTTGATGAACGACTTTGCGTACACCGCGTCAAAGAATGGCGCATACCCGGACGAAATCGAAGCCCGTTTGCACGAATTCCGCCATCGCATCGAAGCCGCCTTGCGTGACGAAGATGTTGATGAGGTTTTGATCGTTGGGCACAGTTCAGGGGCGCATATGGCCGTTTCGGTGGTTGCCGATATCCTGCGAAATCAAGAACTGGGCCACGAAGGTCCGGCGCTGTCTCTTCTTACACTCGGACAAGCGATCCCCATGGTCAGCTTTCTACCGGACGCCAAACGACTGCGACGTGATCTCCATGACGTATCCGTGTCAGATCAGGTCGCCTGGCTGGACGTTTCAGCGCCCGGAGACGGGTGTTCGTTTGCTTTGACTGACCCCGTGTCTGTATCGGGAGTTGCGCCAGGAAAAGGGCAACGCTGGCCCATCATCATGTCTGCGGCGTTCTCGAATACATTGAGCGATGAGCTGCGAGAAAGCATGAAATGGCGGTTTTTCCGTCTGCATTTCCAATATCTATGCGCGTTCGATCAACCGGGTGACTACGACTATTTCAAAATCACCGCTGGTCCTACCACATTGAAAGCACGCTTTGGCGAGCGGCAATCGTCCGGGCAACGAATTGATGTCGTTGCCTCGAAATTCACTTCAATGGTCGCATGATTGCGCCGAAGCCAGTGGGTCGGGCGGGCAAGGTCTCGCTTTGGCGATACTGGAGACTTTTCCGCAAGGACATCCTGTCTGCCCAGCCCGAACATCTCTATCGGGCGTGGATGGCGGAATTTAAAACCCCGTTTTTCAGGTCGTATTTGGTGAACCAGCCTGACCTTGTGAAAACTGTTTTGACAGAGCGCCCAGTTGATTTTCCGAAATCTTCGCGGGTTACCGCAGGTTTGCGCCCACTTTTGGGACAATCTGTTTTCGTGACCAATGGCGAAACGTGGGCACAGCAACGACGAATTATCGATCCGGCGTTTGAGGGCGGGCGTATCAAAGACAGTTTCGCATCGATGCTGGAGGCTGGCTTGGCAGCGGCTAAGCGCCTGCCGGAAGGCCGCTTCGATGTCGAGGCCATGTCTAGCCATGTA
>JAPPOI010000311.1 GCA_028818055.1 Boseongicola sp. | reverse complement strand
GCGCCTGGGTCTGCGATTGAGGGCGCCGCAAACGTATTTGTTTTCCCGGATCTGCACTCTGGCAATATTGGCTATAAGATTGCGCAGCGCTTGGGCGGAGCCGTTGCTTTGGGTCCGATCCTGCAAGGCCTTGCCAAGCCTGCCAACGACCTGAGCCGGGGAGCCACGGCAGACGATATCTATCAGATGATCGCAATCACGGGTGCTCAGGCAGCCTCTTCTTGAACGATCCGGCGTTTCGTGATCACGATCAACCGAGACAGCGGAGAATTTCGGAATGAGAGCACAGCCAACTGCCAGCCACTTTGTGAACGGACGGTACGTCGAAGATACCGCCGGTGATCCATTTGAGTGCGTCTACGCCGCGAATGGCGAGGTCGTTGCCAAATTGCACGAGGCCACCGATGCAATAGTGAACGAGGCGCTGGAGGCAGCCAAAGCGGCGCAACCGGCTTGGGCTGCAATGAGCGGAACCGAGCGTGGGCGTATCCTGCGTCGGGCGGCCGACATCATGCGCGAACGCAATCACGATCTCTCGGTGATCGAAACGCTGGACACGGGAAAACCTCTTCAGGAAACGCTTGTCGCAGATGCCACAAGCGGTGCGGATGCCTTGGAGTATTTTGGCGGTTTGGCCGGAACATTGACGGGCGAACATTTCCAACTTGCGGGCGGTGATTGGGCGTACACCATCCGCGAGGCATTGGGCGTTTGTGTTGGCATCGGAGCTTGGAACTATCCGACACAGATCGCTTGCTGGAAGGGATCGCCTGCGCTGGCCTGTGGCAATTCAATGGTGTTCAAACCATCCGAGACGACACCCCTGTCTGCTTTGAAGGTTGCAGAGATTCTGAAGGAAGCCGGGCTTCCGGATGGCGTCTACAACGTCATTCAAGGGCGCGGCGGTGTGGGCGGAAAACTCATCACCGACAGGCGCGTAGCAAAAGTATCGTTAACCGGGTCTGTGCCGACCGGGCGGAAAGTCTACGCCGCCGCTGCCGAAGGATTGCGGCATGTCACGATGGAGCTTGGCGGTAAGTCGCCGCTGATCATCTTTGGTGATGCCGATCTCGACAACGCTGTTTCTGGTGCGATCATGGCGAACTTTTACTCGAGCGGTCAGGTCTGCTCGAATGGTACGCGGGTATTTGTCGAACGTTCTTTCCGCGAGGCCTTTGTTGATCGGATGGTTGAACGCCTGACCAAGGGGGTCGTCATGGGTGATCCGCTGGATGAGGCAGTGAATTACGGACCAATGGTCAGTCAAACGCAGATGGACATCGTTCTTGGCTATATTGAAAAGGGCGTTGCTGAAGGCGCGAAGTTGGAATGTGGCGGGCGTCGGTCGAACCGCGACGGCTATTTTATCGAACCAACGGTTTTTTCTGGCGTCACAGACGATATGACGATCGCGCGCGAAGAGATCTTTGGCCCCGTACTGTCGGTCTTGGACTTTGACGATGAAGCCGAAGTTATGGCGCGTGCCAATGACACGGAGTTTGGGTTGGCCGCCGGGGTGTTTACCCAAGACCTGACCCGGGCTCACCGGGTTGTCGCAGGATTTCATGCCGGGACCTGCTACATCAACCAGTACAACCTGGCGCCAGTCGAAATCCCATTTGGGGGATCGAAAATGTCGGGAGTAGGTCGCGAGAATTCAAAAGCGGCTATTCAGCACTTCTCGGAACCGAAAACCGTCTATGTCGGGATGAACGACGTAGAAGCTCCGTTCTAGGTTCCAAAAATGTTAAAGGCGGCGACACCAGGGAGGAGGAAGGTGTCGCCGCCGTTTACAGAAGGTCTAAAGGGAGGAGGAACGACCTTCCGATCTCAGTAATTAGCCATCATATGCAGCGCGATACGCGATCGAGCGGATCATGCTGCGCGAAATGTTCAAGTCCGTTAGCTCGCGATCTGTAAGCCTTTCCAGCTCTTCCACCGTCTGGCGATACGTCCGATAGCGCCGTACGCGCTGCGTCAAACCACCGAATGTTGCGGAACGCACTGGGCGTCGGTCGCGGGCAAAAATATCCATCACACTCATCATATCGATCCTCACGTTCGGCCGATCATTGATGTGTCGGCCTGTGTTATCTCTAAGTTAGACTGATGCTGCAGATGCACAATCCCCTGCAGTGGAAATGCTGCTATGCAGCAATTGCATGGGTCACCGCCCAAGAATTCAGCAACGCGATGGATCGTGCGGCAAATTTCCCGATGGACTTGCGCTTTGGCCTTTGAGGGCGCACTTACACGCAGAAGAGAGGCATACTGGCGAAAAAATGGCTGTTTCACGGGAAGATTTACTTGACACACTTCGGCAGGTGAAAACGCCGTCGGGTGGGAATTTGGTGTCCGATGATCTGGTGCGCGCCCTTCAAATACAGGGTGATTCCGTAAAATTCGTTATCGAAGCCAGCGATGCCGCGCTTGCCAATCAACTTGCGCCCGTAAGGGATGCTGCCGAAAAAGCGGTTCTAGGGCTACCAGGAATTGCGACGGCTTCGATCGTCTTGACCGCTCCATCCGGTCCCGCCCCGAAGCAGGAACCGCCCAGTCTAAAAGTTGGTCGCCACCCAGAACCGCAAGCCGGCGGCCCGGCAAAAATTGCGGGCATTGATCGAATTATCGCAGTTGCTTCTGGGAAAGGCGGAGTCGGCAAATCGACTGTTTCGTCAAACCTCGCAGTTGCCTTGGCAAAGGAGGGGCGGCGCGTCGGTTTGTTGGACGCCGATATCTACGGCCCATCTCAGCCAAAGATGATGGGGATCCAAAAACGCCCGTCATCACCAGACGGCAAAACAATCATACCTTTGCAAAGCCACGGTGTGACGTTGATGAGTATCGGCTTCATGGTTGAACCCGAGAAAGCAGTTGTTTGGCGCGGGCCAATGCTAATGGGTGCACTCCAGCAAATGCTAAGTCAGGTGCAATGGGGTGACCTTGACGTCTTAATCATCGATCTTCCGCCAGGCACTGGCGACGTCCAGCTTACGCTTTGCCAAAAGGCAGCGGTAACCGGAGCGCTTATAGTTTCGACACCTCAAGACGTAGCTCTGTTGGATGCTCGCAAGGCGATTGACATGTTTTCGACTCTGAAGACGCCTGTTCTGGGCCTGATCGAAAACATGTCGACCTATGTCTGTCCTGAGTGTGGGCACGAAGCGCATCTCTTTGGCCATGGCGGTGTGCGCGATGAGGCGGATCGCCTCGGAGTACCATTTCTTGGAGAATTGCCGCTTTCATTGGATGTAAGGTTGGCCGGTGATGCGGGCCAACCGATTGCGCTGGGCGATGGGCCAATGGCGGAAGCCTATGGTCACCTTGCCCGCCGCCTGATCGGCGGTGGTATGAGCTGAACCGGAAGACCGCTTCGGCTTCATTGGGAAATCATGGAATCGGTGGGAAGTGACCTTCCTGCACCTACCTTTTTGCAAAAATTTCCAAAGATATTGCGAAAATGGCGGGAAATTGCCAAAAGTTGTGGGAATTTTTGGGAAAATTTGGCTGGCGGTATCTTATCTATATATTGTGGTTATCTGGGTATCATATCTAAAAAATGCGCAATATGTACGATATCGGTTGATACGTTTCTTCTTGCTCCGCCCAGTATTCCCAGTTTTTCCTTAAGATTTCTATTGATTCCCATGATATCCCATGGCACGTTGCTTTTACCGGATGAAGCGGGACAGCAATACGGGGCGCTAAAAGACCCCGACCAAAATAAAAGCAGGTTTCATACAGGCTTCCGCATTCATCCAATTAAGAGATCCGGCGCGCGGGCGAGCAGACATCCCCCCCAGGTGGCGCGCGCAGCTGGACTTACCCGGAAACGGGACGAGGGCGGCGGATCGGACAGTGGCAGCAGTCCGATCCGCCGTTTCCATTTTGGGGCGGGAATTTGAGAAGGGACCCTGAGGGACAGTGGTTCGGAGATTTAGAGGCGAAGGCGTCCAGAAGGTGGACGGCAAAGGGCGGGTGTCAATCCCGGCCCATTTTCGTCGTGTTCTCGAATCCGGTGATCCTGCATGGGTGGATGGCAAAACGCCCGAGTTCGTCATCGTTTACGGCGATCACCGTCGCAGCTTCCTGGAATGCTTTACAGTCGACGCAGCCGACGAGGTTGATGCGCGCATTGATGCGCTCCCTCGGGGTTCAGCCAAGCGTCGCGCGCTAGAGACGCTCTTTAACGGCCAATCGCTTCCGGCCTCCGTCGACGAAACCGGACGTATCGTCTTGCCAGCCAAGTTGCGGCAAAAGATCGGTATCGACACCGAAGCCTATTTCATCGCCATGGGTGACACTTTCCAGATTTGGAAGCCCGAGACCTATGGTGCAAACGACTCTGACGTTGATCCGCTGTTGGACGACCTTGGTGGTGCCGACATTTGGACACTTCTTGACGAGGAGGAGGGCTGAGACATGGCCGCAGCTGCCAGCGCCGCGTCCCATTCACCTCATATTCCAGTTCTGCTTGAGCCCATTCTCGAGAGCTGTGCTCCTGTGACCGGGCATTGGCTTGACGGCACATTTGGAGCTGGTGGTTATACAAAAGCATTATTGGACGCGGGTGCGTCGCGTGTCACTGCGGTTGATCGTGATCCCGCGGTTTTTGAAATGGCATCCGAGTGGGCGTCGCAATACGGTTCTCGTCTTGAGCTTGTCGAAGGCACTTTTTCCGATTTGGATCAATACGTTGATGGGGGGCTTGACGGTGTGGTGCTCGACCTTGGCGTCTCCTCGATGCAGTTAGATCAACCTGAGCGCGGGTTTTCGTTCATGGCTGACGGACCGCTCGATATGCGCATGAGCCAGTCGGGGCCCACCGCCGCAGATTTGATTGCTGAAACTGAAGAAAGTCTGCTGGCGGACATTCTTTTCCAGTACGGCGAAGAGCGCGCATCCCGTCGGATTGCTCGTGCCATCGTCAATACACGATCGCTTGCTCCAAACGAGACCACGAGAGCATTGGTCGAGATTGTCGAAGGCGTGTTGCCGCGGCCAAAGCCGGGGCAAAGTCATCCAGCCACGCGTACATTTCAGGCGCTTCGGATCGCCGTGAACGACGAGTTTGGCCAGCTTATCCAAGGACTTGAGGCCGCCGAACGTACCTTGAAACCGGGCGGTTGGCTGGCAGTTGTGAGCTTTCACTCACTTGAGGATCGTGT
>JAPPOI010000326.1 GCA_028818055.1 Boseongicola sp. | reverse complement strand
GTTTCACACCCTTGCGCATCCCGACGGAGAGCGAGCAACAGCTGCAGCAGCGCAAACTGCCCTGAGACATCCGCTTTTGCATATATCGCAGCCAGGTGGCCGCGCACTGTTTTCTCACACACCCCCATTGTATCGGCGATCTTGGTGATCTTCTGACCGTCGCGCATCAGCATACATATCCTGAATTCTGAACGGCTAAGCCCGATTGGGTTTTCGTGTGTCAGGATTTGTGAGCCTGGGACCTTAGCAGTCGCATCCTCAGCGGTTTCCACGCTGTGGAGACAAGGTCTTTTTGGCAAGCCCGGTAGCCGGTGGTTCCATGTTTTTGAAAATACTGGCGCCAGCAGTCTAATGATTGCAGGACCGGCAAGCGTCTGAGGCAGGCTCCGGTATTTCAACTCCAGAACAACGACCCCACGGTCGGAGTTTTCAAGAATGACAGTGAGTACCTCTTTAACGCCATGCCCATGCAAATCGAAGCCAAAGTCGCCATCTGACTTCAGCCGGGACTCGGCAACTTCGCTAAGCGACCAGAAGGTACCTTCGCGCGCCACAAATAGAGCGTCGCCGAGGATCTCGGCGCTCAGCGCATGCCAGTTCCTGTCTGAAAACAACTTATGAGCCGACTTATCAAAAATCGCGAAATTGAACGACTGTTGCTTATCGCGTTTATGTCGGGTGAGACCGACGCTATCAGCGCCTGCCAATCCAGAAACCGTCTTCAAAAATGTTTGGACTTCGCCACGTCCTTGGAGTGACTCGGCCCACTTTGCTATTACTTCCGCGCCAGAGACAATAACACTCTGAGCGAGGTTGCTATCATATTTACTCAGTACATGGTTTTTCAACAAAACCTCCCAAAACTGAAACATTGTTTCATTTTTGGGAAACCAATTCATAAGAAATCTACGGGTATACCCGGTCAAAAAGTATTACATATTTCGCGGATTTCCTAAAAACATAGTGATTCCCCCAGTACCTCAAGACGAACTTAGTGATTCGACGGGGCATGTGGCAACAGTAATGTCCTCTGATCGAACATTAATCTTGGTAAAACAACTTTAAAGTGTAATTCTATTTAATAAACATCTTAAGGTATTTTATTCCAGATTTTTGCCCCGCGCATTTAGTCTTTTTTCAGTCCAGCATTACCAACGTTCCTAACCTCCAAGTGTTGGGTACATGTGGCGCATTGCGCGCGAACTATTTTCTATGGGGGTATCCTTATGAATGTTCTGAAGACTTTTTTGAAGGACGAATCTGGTGCGGCGATCGTGGAATACGGTCTGGCGCTTCTGGTTGTAGCTGGCATTGCTGTCGGAGCTTTCTCCGCACTTGGCACAACAACCAACACAAACGTCCAGTCGGCTTGTACCGCAGTTGGTGCAACTTGCTGATACTCAAAATGCATCCGTGGCCCTGGTCACGGATGCATACTGAAGGGGTGCAATTTATGAATTTTCTAGCTGTAAAAGTTAAGCGTTTTCTTAAGGACAACGGCGGAGCGGCAATCGTTGAATACGGCCTTGCCTTGCTTGTTGTCGCTGGGATCGCAATCGCCGCATTCAGTGGCTTAGCTACTGTCACTAACACCAACACGCAATCCGCGTGTACCGCCGTCGGCGCAACTTGCTGACCTAACTGTGCGCCGCGTGGTGCCGCGCACATCATGTAACCTTGGGAGGCTCAGATGAGAATCGGCTCCATAATTACAACATTTGCTGGGTTGGCTATTGCCGGTGGCTCGGTCTTCATCGCAAGGGAGCAATTGCTTCAGGGTGATGGATCGGCGGTTGCCAGTGCAGCGCCAGAGTACACCGAGATCGTTGTAGCCAATCAAAACATCCAATTTGGTCAAGAAATCGAACCTCATCTTGTTCGATTGCAACGTTGGCCAAGCGATGCTTTGCCCGCAGGCGCGATAATCGACATGACCCAAGTTTTGCCTGAGGAAGGCGACGGATCGCGGCGTGCAAAAGCTAATATGGTTTCTGGCGAAGTGGTCTTGGTATCCAAACTTTCGGGGTTTGGCGAAAAAGTAACCATCACACAGAAGCTCGGTGAAAATACCAGAGCTATGGCGATCAAGGTTGACGCCGTGACTGCGGTTGGTGGCTTTGTCACACCAGGTGACTTTGTAGATATCGTGTTAACTCAGGGCCGTGCCAGCGACATCCGAGCTGTCACAATCCTTCAAAACATCAGGGTTATCGGCGTCGATCAGCAGTCGGAAGAGCAGGTGGACTCTCCTGAGATTGCTCGGACCATTACGGTCGAAGTCACTCCGTTGGATGGCCAAAAACTCGCTCTGGCACAGAAGGCGGGAACACTTAGCCTTACACTTCGGACGTTGGACGGTGTCGTAGATGAGCCACTCGACATGGTCGATTTACGTGACCTTCTTCGTGAAAAATCACCTGTTGAGGAAGCTGCAAAGGCACCGACGATCAAAGTCCGCCGTGCTGGCGCAGTCGAAGTCGTCGACATCAACTAAGTGAGTACCGGTGATCGTTATGAAACTTTTAAAGGCATTTTCACAGGATGAAGACGGGACCATTTTGATCCTGTTTGCTGCATCGCTTGTTGTCTTTATCGGCTTCACTGCGGTCATTTTCGACATGGGGCGTGTCTCGACAACCCAAAGTGAGTTGCAGGCCTTTGCTGACAATGTCGCGCTTGCGGCAGCTGGTGAGTTGGATGGTAGCCCAGACGCTATCACCAACGCTCAGAATGCAGCGGCCAACTTTGTCACTGACCGTCAAAGTTTCGGTAATGGCAGTAACACACTTGGAAGTGGCGACTATACGCTGAGCTTTCTGAATGCGTTGCCTGCGAACGATAATGCGGATCCTTCACCAAACCTAACGACTGACCCGGCCGAAGCGTTTTTCGCTTGGGTGGTTGTGACTCCGAAGGATGTTTCGATGAACTTCGTGAGCGCTCTTCGGACTTTGACGAACACCGGAAGCGGTCCGGCGGTTGCGAACGTTGGTGCCGAGGCGATTGCCGGGTTTACCGTTGAAGCCTGCGATATCACTCCGCTGATGTTCTGCTTGCCTTCACCGTCATATACGGCTGCAGGTAACATAGGCGACCTTATCAAGTTGCGGAGTGGCGGTAACGGTTCAGCTTGGGGGCCGGGTGACTTCGGTTTCCTTGATCCGAAGAAAGCTGACCTGGGGTCGACCTGCGCCGGATTGAGCGGGTCAAACCTAATTGGCTGCTTGGTCGGCGCGGAGCTGAACGTCACAAAGTGTTTCACTCAGCGTGGCGTGGACACTGAGCCCGGCCAAAAGGTTGGGATCGAAGATGCGATCTTCAATGTCCGTTTCGACATCTACAAATCGACGATGAATGGCGAGAAGAACGATCCGGACTATCCAGCGGCTCCGAACGTGATCAAGGGCATTGTGCCAAACGGTGGTGGTCAGTGCATTGGTCAAAACGAGCAAATCTCGCCTGATACACTGCCTTTGCCGCGTGACAACTGCTTCGCCACAAACTCTTGCGCCAACAACAGAGTCGGTGACGGAAATTGGTCAAACGGTCTGGCCCCTTACATGGCCGCCAATCACAACCTCACTGTCACCAATCAGACTGAGCTTGAGGCTGCGCTTGATTTTTCGGGCGTTCCGAACAACCTGAAAACAACCCGTTATGGCATGTATGTGGCTGAAGTAGCATCAGCTGCCGGCGGCCAGATTACCGCGCCTGGTCGTGCTGAAACCGGCTTGGCTCAATGTAATACGAACCCCTCTCAAACTGGGGTGCGCCGCCGTGTTGTAATTGCAGCTGGAATTGATTGTACCGCCAACCCGATTAACGGAGCCGAAGTCGGCGTGCCCGTTGAAGAATTCTTCGAGATGTTCCTGACCGAACCTGTGGGCGACGACGGTGCATCGCCTCCAACCCTTGATCTTTGGGTTGAGGTGATCGGCTCTGCTGGTGGCGATGGCTATGGTTCAGCGGGCACCGGCGGCATCTTCCGCGACGTGGTTCAGCTTTATCGGTGATGCAGATGTGGGGGACGCTCATATCACGCTTTGCCCTGGCGACGAGACGCTTTGGTCGCGATACACGCGGCGCGTCACTGGTCGAATTCGGCATCGTGCTTCCGTTTATGCTTTTGATGTTGGCGCTCATGATCGAAGCCGGTCGCTTCATGTGGTCGTACCAGGTCGCCGTAGAGGGTGTGCGTGACGCCGGCCGTTACCTTGCCAGGATCGCCCCCGTCGATATCTGCCAAACTGGCGGAACTGTTTCCGGATATTCTCCGACGCTCCTCGGTATGGTCCGCAATAACAACAGCGGCAGTACGCTGTTCCCACAATACGTCACAGTCAATTCCGTGACAGCGAGCCATACCTGTGTGTCAGGTACATATCGCATCAGCCCGACCCCGGTCGGAACGGTCACAGCAAACATGACAATTCAATTCCCGTTTGCTGGCATTACTTCGATTTTTGGTGACAGCATGACGACCCTGACGGCCACCATTTCGGATCAATCAAGGATTTTCGGACAATGATTGGTTTGGGTCATATTATTGTAGGTGCAAAGCGTGAGGACGGTGGCGTTCTGGTTGAATTTGCCATCGTCATCTCACTGTTTCTGTTCATCTTTTTTGCCATGCTCGACTTTGGGCGTTTGGTCTATCAAACCACATTGAGCGAAAAGGCGACCTATATTGCGGCGAGAACCGCAATTGTTCGCCCGCCTGCATGTACCGGAGTTCCGGACCGCCACACTGCTGGGGTCGTTCCAACGGGAACCCCAACGCCTCGGTTTGGCACATCTTGCAGTGCTGCAAGTTACGTTTGTTCCGCCGTTGCCGTTGTGAGCTGCAGTGGGGACGCGGCAAGCCCGACAGCAAACGAAATCTGGACACGGATTTCACCGATGCTGCCGCCGAATGCGACCATTTCAAATCTGCAATTTACGTATGCATTTGACTCCAATCTCGGTTTTCTCGGCGGACCATATACGCCGATGGTAACCGTCGACCTTAATTTACCGGATTTTGCATTTGTCTCACCGCTTGGCTCGCTTGCCGTCGCGGCTGGGGCGCCATCAAGCAGTCTTGGACCGAACGCTGCCTTTGCGGATTTCAGTGTCACACTGCCTGCTGAAGACTTGAATTTAGGAGAAGCCGGATGAAACGCGGGGAAAGTTTATGACACAGCGCCTCAACTC
>JAPPOI010000022.1 GCA_028818055.1 Boseongicola sp. | reverse complement strand
TCTCGAATAGCCGTCGACCGCCTACCTGTATGAATTACGTGAATGTTGGTGTATGGTGATGCGCACGCCCGAAAACGATTTCCTGAACAAGCACCTCAAAAACAGTCTGGATCTGAATATCCCGGTCGAAGAATGGGATGAGTCACAAATCTTGGCGCGCATGCCAATATATGCACTGGAAAGCTATCATCCGCCGAAAGCTCGCGAAGACGATGCCTTTGGCCAGCCCAACGGAAAATCTCTTCATGGAGCTTTGTATTGGCCCAACGGGGGATATGTAACTGATCCTGCGTTGTCCTCGCAAAACTTGGCTGATGCTGCACGTCAGTATGGAGCTGAGTTCCGAATGGGCGTTGAAGTGGCGGAGATAATGCAGGCGGATGGAAAAGTAACAGGTGTAAGGCTTGCGGACGGCGGAGAAATCCACGCCCCAATTGTCGTCAATGTCGCTGGCCCGGGTTCAGCGATTATCAATGAGATGGCCGGGGTAACCGAAGAGATGACGATCAAAACCCGTCCACTCAGGCAAGAAGTGGTTCACGTGCCGTCGCCTGAGGGATTCGATTTCGAGGGTCAGGCGCCGGTGGTCTCTGACAACGATATCGGATGCTACGTGCGGCCCGAGCACGGAAACCATATCCTGATTGGCTCTGAGGACCCGGAGTGCGATCCGCACTATTGGACAGAGAACGATACAGACTATGACCGGAATTTCACTGAACAATGGACGACACAGGCTTTGCGATATGCTCAGCGCGTCCCTTCGTTGGGAATACCGTCAAAACTGCGCGGTGTAGTCGATCTTTATGACGCATCCACAGATTGGATTCCGATCTACGACAAGTCGTCATTGGGTGGGTATTATATGGCCTGTGGAACAAGCGGAAACCAATACAAGAATGCACCTATCGCAGGGAAAATGATGGCGGCGCTCATAAAGTACTGCGAGGATGGAGCAGATCACGATGTTGCCCCATTAGATTTCCAACTTCCATACATTCAGCGGAATATCGACGTTGGGTTCTATTCTCGGAAACGACAAATCAACGAGGAAAGCAGCTTCTCGGTTTTGGGATGAGCTCACGCCGTTTATCGAATCGAAAACTGCACATCTCTGCGAGAATCCTGCATCCGTTGGCTGAACGCTAACAAATACTCGGTTTCTCTATGATCACTAATCCGGGGAGTGAGCCCCCAGTTCGTTCGCGTTACGGAAAGAATGAAACAGTGCCACATTTTTGGCCCGGCCAGCGCAACAATGAACGGCAATTTTTCGGTAGAAAAAATCTAATATTTTCAGAAATTTAAGAACAGATGCGCGGCGGCCCGCGCATTGGTGACGTTCTGATCGGAATTTTGGCGACAACACGGCACCGCCATCATTTTCTCGCCACATTCTTACGTCCGTTTAGGGCTCAATTCGTTTTGAGTTTTTTGAGTGGGCACCTCCTGGCAGCATGACTCAGCAGCCGTTTCGCCCGCAGGTCCGAGTTCCCAACGACTGATGAAACAACCGCCGCGCATCCTGCACCGGGTGCGCAAACGGGAGAGGTATGACTATGAATACGACCGCTTACTTTGACGCATCCAACGTTGATACACCGGCCGGGCTTACGCCTGTCGTTGCGATGGCAGACATTTCGGGCATTCCAAGCGAGGGCACAGGTCTCGCTGGCTCTGCGTATGTGACCGGATCAGGCATCTGGAATATCGACAAAGCGCGTGATGCGGCCGAAGGAGAGGCCGTCGCTACATTCGTCACAAGCGAATTTGGCTACCGCTCGCACAAAAGCGATACGACAATTTCAGAGTTTCTTGGTGACGACGGTGCTTCTGTTGTTGGCGACGGAGATGCCGAAATGGGCCCTTCGGCCCTGTCGTTCACAGGCTATGTGTACATTCCACCTGGTGTCCACGAGATCGCCATCACATCGGATGATGGGTTCGATCTGAATATTGGCGGTATCAACTTCAGCGAATTTGCGAATGGCCGAGGCACCGACACCACGGCGCGTGTGGCCGAGTTTGAAGGCGGATTGTATCAAGTTGATTTGCTGTATTTCGATGGTGGCGGTGGGATGTCGCTATCGATGGAGATCGATGGTCTCCCGGTCGATCAAAGCGCGTTCTATCAAGACCCAGCGGACTTCACGAGCCCGGACGCTGGCGTCCCAATTGTGCCGGTCGACGAATATCATCCGTCGTTCTTTGTCGAAGCAGCCGTCGACGGCGACAACCCCATTTCGACGAGCGACGCGCGCGACGTGGTGACTGGCGACGGTGGCGACGACACGATCGACGGCCAAGGCGGCGACGACGAGCTGATGGGCGGCTTCGGCGACGATATTCTTCTTGGGGGTGACGGCGACGATGTCATGGACGGTGGATACGGTTCTGACGTTCTTAACGGTGGCGCAGGTGATGACCTGCTCATCGCTCGTTCTGACGCCGGAGAGCAAAGGATCGGACAGTTGGCGATTGATCGGCCAACGCGCGGCGATCCTGATGGCGAGGTGGATGAAACACTTCAAAAGCTGTCGGCTTATGCCAATGAGACAATCGTCGGAGACGACGTACTGATTGGCGGCGAAGGCTCCGATACTTTTCTGATTTCTCCGCAGATTGACGCGAAGCTCGACATCATCCAGCAGCACGTGAAGTCAGACGGAACGATCAATTGGGCAGGTGTCGCCGGCGAAAACGACGAAGTCCATGATCACTGGGTCGATAGCGCCGGCATCGATATTATCGCCGACTACAATGCCGCTGAAGACCACATTGCGGTTATTGGCCACACTGCAGTTCCATATGTGACCTATGCAGACGTGATGGGCGATGAAGCTCTCGAGTCGATCATCACGATCATCTCACAACAGCACGGCGGCGGCGGAGCCCATGACCGCGACCTAATCGGCCAAGTCATCGTTCATGGCGATTTGGTCGACGTTGATGACATTCAAACGGATGCCGGTGTCACATACGGTGTTGTTGAGGGCTATGACGACGTAGCTGAGGCGCTGGTCGCTCCGGGTGAGGAAAAAATCACCATCGTGAATGGTGAAGAAGTCAAGGGATACGATACCCGAACACCGACAGAGGGTGCCGCCAAGGATAGCAACAACGGAACCGGAACCGAGAACCTTGGCGCTGTGACCGGCGACCCCTACGCAGCGTTCGACAACGATAATTTCAGCGAAGACATGCTGGCAGCTGGCGGAGGTGAAGACACCGGGTACAACGAGAGCCGCTATCCGTTTGATCAGTTAGATACTGTCGATGCTGTCGGTGGCGACATAGACGGTACGGCAGGCAACGACGAGCTTGGGCAGGCCGAAACTGCTGAGCCAGGTGGAATGCCGGGTGCATTGGGCTTCTGGAGCTTTGGCAACGGGGTTGAGGGGGCTTATGACGATCTTCGTGGTGAAGGCGGCGACGTCAAAGCCTACACGCTTTATGAGAACCAGGCACTTCTGAATACCAACGCCAGCACCGATGGTCCCAACGGCGAGCCCAACGGCGCGCTGTACTTTAATGGTGAAGACAGCTTTGCATTCCTTGAGCATGATCCGTCCATGACGGTGACCCAAGGCACAATCGCCATGTGGGTTCGCCCTGATGACCTTGGTGAAAAGTCGATGTTTGTCACCAAGGATCACTCGGGACCGGAGGAGGGGAGCCACTTCAGGCTTGGCCACACCGACGATGGTGGATTGTTCCTGCGGTTTGCCGACCCCTACAAAACCAATCACGCTTGGGAAACAGGTCCGCTTCTGACTGAAGGGGAATGGGCCCATATCGCGGTCAACTTCACTGAAAGTGGAATCACTGTTTACCTGAACGGCCAACCGGTGCCGGACAACAGTTGGACCGCGAAGGAAGGTGGCGATGCCACTCCGGGTGCGCAAGGTGAAGCGATGTTGCTTCAGAACGAAGAGCCGTGGGTGTTTGGAGCCGATCAATACAGGGCTGAATTGAACGACACTGCCCAAGAATTCGCGACAGATAACGAAGACCTTCGAAACGAATTTGAAGGCGCCATCGCCGACTTCGGTGTTTGGGGTGGGTTCTCGATGGACGACGCCTTGCGACAGTCCGAGATCATCAGCCTCATGAACAATGGCCCGCAAGAGGCTTTGACAAATCCTTCAGGCCAACAGCCAATGGTTGTTGCTAACGATACGATCGAGGGACTGGCAGGCAACGACACCATAGACGGTGAAGCCGGCGATGATCTTCTGGATGGTGGTGAAGGCAATGACAACATCCAAGGCGGTTATGGAGACGACCACGTAATCGGTGGCGACGGTAACGACACGCTTGATGGTGGCCGTGGAAATGACTTGCTAGAAGGCGGTGACGGCGACGACATCTTGATCAGCCGCGCCGACACAGGTGAGCAGCGCGCTGGCCAGTTGGTGCTCGATAATCCATCCCGTCCCACCGACGGTGATATTCATGAGGAATACCTGAAGCTGGCCGACTGGATTGATCAAGAGATCCAAGGTGATGATGTTCTCATTGGCGGCGGAGGCGCGGACCACTTCCAGTTCGAAACGCTGATTAATGCCAAAAAGGACATCATCGCAGAACACACCAACGACGACCGCACAATCAATTGGGGTGGTGTTGCTGGTGAAAACAAATACGTCCACGACCACTGGGTCGATGGGCTTGGTGTCGACGTAATTGCCGACTTCAACAAAGAGGAAGGCGATACGATCTCTGTTATTGGTCACACGACCAACATCGAAGTGGACTATCGTACAATCGACGCCGATGGAGATGGCGTGGATGATGATGCGGTATCGGTCATCACCGTTTACTCACAACAAGGCAACGGTGGTGGGGCCCACGACGAAGATTATCTTGGATACATAGTCGTGCATGGTGACCGTGTCGAAGAAGATGACATTACCACCGATGCAGGTGCGCTTTATGGTGTCGTCGAAACTATCGACGACATTCAGGAAGCTGTGGCGCCTAACGGCGAAACCAAGTGGATCGAGTTGGAAGACGGCACGATGCACCTTGGCTACGACACCCGAGATGTCGATGGCGATCCTGTTGGCACTTCGCCATGGGAATACTCATCCAATGACTGGTTGAACTCTGGGTCGGTCGATCTTGCGTCATCTCTTCCGGCTGGCCTTGAAGACCCTGGCATCCTGATGGTGATCGATGGCGGAGCTTTAGGTGGCTGCAA
>JAPPOI010000098.1:1418-5228 GCA_028818055.1 Boseongicola sp. | reverse complement strand
CCAGATATTGTTGGTGATCCAGATCGATTTTCGTGATGATCGTCAGCGCGGGATTGTCGATGACGTTGGTCGCATCGTGTCGGCCACCGAGTCCGACTTCAAGAAGAGTCCAATCGGCAGATTTGCGTGCGAACGCGAGGAAGGCGGCGACCGTCGTGATTTCAAAATAGGTGATCTCTTCGCCACCATTGGATGAATAAACTTCATCCAAAAGCTCGGTCAAAAGTGGCTCTGATATTATCTCGCCCGCCACCCTGATGCGTTCATGGAACCGCGCAAGATGGGGTGATGTGTATGCGTGGACCGATTTTCCTTCGGCTTCCAGTCCCGCGCGGATCATGGCTTGGGTAGACCCTTTACCGTTCGTGCCAGCGAGGTGAATGACTGGTGGTACTGCGAGGTGCGGATCCCCAACAGCAGACAGACATCGCCACATCCTGTCCAATGTCAGATCAATGACCTTGGGGTGCAGTGACATCATCCGCTCAAGGATTTGGTCGGAGGAAGCAGATACCATCGACGGACCCTATCAGATAAAATGAGATTGAGGCTGCGATCGATCAGCCAGTTTCGCTGTCACTGTCTATTCAGCCGCGTCGGCTTGCGGAGTGACCTCGGCCTCTGCCTTTTCGACGACTTCTTCGGGTGGCGGCAAGTCACCGCGAACCGCTGGGGATTGACCTGTCAGCATCCGAAGTATGGTTACCAGTTCATGCTTGATGTCGCGTCTATGGGTAACGCGATCCAGCATCCCGTGATCCAAAAGGTATTCTGCGCGTTGGAACCCTTCCGGCAATTTTTCCCGAATAGTCTGTTCGATGACCCTTGGTCCGGCAAAGCAAATCAGAGCGTTAGGTTCGGCGATATGGACGTCACCCAACATCGCATACGACGCCGTGACACCGCCCGTGGTTGGGTGTGTCAAAACCACGATGTAAGGCAGGCCAGCTTCGCGGACCATTTCTATGGCAACGGTTGTCCGCGGCATCTGCATCAAAGACAAAATGCCTTCCTGCATACGTGCGCCACCAGCTGCGGAAAACAACACCAACGGAAGTTTCAATTCCACAGCTTTTTCAGCCGCAGCAATGATAGCATTTCCGACGTACATCCCCATCGAGCCGCCCATGAACGAAAAGTCCTGGCCCACTGCGACAATTGGCGGACGTGCGATTTCGCCCTGCGCAACCAGCATCGCTTCACGCTCGCCGGTCGTCTTCTGGGCTGTCTTCATACGATCGGGGTATTTTTTCTGATCTCTGAAGTGCAAAGGATCAGCGACAGGTTCCGGAACTGCCACTTCGACAAAAATTCCTCCATCGAACAATGTCTCAAACCGTTCGCGCGGTGTTATGCCCATGTGATGGTCACAATTCGTGCAAACGTTCAGGTTTTCAGCCAGTTCCCGGTGAAACAACATCGTCCCGCATTCGGGACATTTGGTCCAAAGATTCTCAGGCACCTCGCGTCGTGAAAACAACGAGTTGATCTTTGGACGGACATAATTGGATATCCAGTTCATGGACCTTACCGCTGCCTGCTTATCTTTACTTTCAGATAAATGCGCGCGGCAGCGAATGCAATCAATGCATTTTAACCTTTAAACCCACGAAACGGCCCTCACATGGCTCTTTTCAGCGTAACACTTTGTTTACCAGTGGTTTCTAGGCTTCTGGCACAAAGAATTTGGGTGTGTCTCGACGTGAACATCTTTGAAAGGCTGTATTCGCCGGTGTTGGACTTCAAAACGAAACTTTCTCCAGCTGAACTTGGCGGGAAACCCTCTGAAAACACCGAAATTTGCCAACAAGCGGCCCAATACCTTGGGTTTTTTGCATCTCGCAGCGATTGTGCGACAACTTGTGCCTGTCATCCTGACGTCAACGCGATGCTTGTGGCGCCAGCGTCGAATTTTGTTCCAGATTCACCGTTTTGGCAGATAGCTTCAGTTGCGGCCGCATCCACACCGCTCGTCTACGTCGTCGCTGCCACGTTACTTCTACCGCTTCTGCACGCAACCACGCAGCGCTTCAAATCTCGAGGTTAACCTCCAAAAATCAGAGCGATAGGCTTGTCCCGAAACGGACAACGTCTTATGCCTGCCCTGATCTGCGCCAGGGAGCCGCGAAATGCTGAAATCTAAGTTTGATAAATCCAAACTGCCCAGCCGACATGTCACAGAGGGACCGGCAAGGGCACCACATCGCTCGTACTATTACGCGATGGGGATCAGCGAAGAGGAGATCGCTCAGCCGTTCGTCGGTGTTGCGACTTGCTGGAACGAAGCCGCACCATGCAACATCGCCCTGAACAGGCAGGCGCAAGCGGTCAAGATGGGCGTAAAGGCCGCAAGTGGTACCCCGCGAGAATTCACCACCATTACCGTTACCGATGGTATCGCGATGGGACACGAAGGCATGCGGTCTTCGCTGGCCAGTCGCGAAGCTATCGCCGACACAGTTGAACTCACCATGCGAGGGCACGGCTATGATGCAATCGTCGGCTTGGCTGGGTGCGACAAGTCTTTGCCGGGCATGATGATGGCGATGGTTCGATTGAACACTCCATCGGTCTTTATCTACGGCGGTTCAATCCTTCCTGGCCGGTTGGGCGGCAAAGACGTAACCGTTCAGGACGTGTTCGAGGCTGTTGGTCAGCATCAAGCAGGCAATTACTCGGACGAAGAACTTGCCGTTCTTGAACGGGTCGCTTGCCCAAGTGCTGGCGCTTGCGGTGGCCAGTTCACAGCCAACACCATGGCGTGCGTGTCCGAAGCAATCGGTTTGGCATTGCCAAATTCGTCCGGCGCACCAGCCCCATACGAGTCCCGCGATCAGTATGGCGAGGCCAGCGGTGCAGCAGTCATGAACCTGCTGGAAAAGAACATCCGTGCGCGCGATGTTGTTACATTGAAAAGCCTTCAAAATGCTGCGCGGGTCGTCGCCTGTACCGGTGGTTCAACAAACGCGGGCCTTCACCTGCCCGCCATTGCTCACGAAGCAGGCATCGACTTCGATCTAAAGGATGTGTGCGAAATTTTCCGCGACACACCTTACTTCGTCGACCTCAAACCAGGCGGACAGTACGTCGCAAAAGACCTTTACGAGGCAGGTGGCGTTCCCGTGGTCATGAAAGAGCTTCGCAAAGCTGGTTTGATCCACGAAGACTGCATGACCGCGACCGGCGAAACGATGGGCGAAGAACTCGACAAGATCGATCGTGAAGCCGACGGTCGCGTGATTTTCCCGGTTGAGAACCCAATCACACCGACAGGCGGTGTGGTCGGACTTGAAGGTAACCTTGCTCCGGAAGGAGCCATTGTGAAAGTTGCCGGCATACCAACCCAACATCAAAGGTTCGTTGGACCGGCACGCGTTTTCGAATGCGAGGAGGACGCCTTTGAAGCGGTCAAGGCGCGGGCCTACGAAGAAGGCGAAGTGCTTGTCATCCGCAATGAAGGCCCAGCTGGCGGACCTGGCATGCGCGAGATGTTGGCGACAACGGCCGCGCTTTCCGGACAAGGCATGGGCAAGAAAGTCGCGTTGATCACGGATGGCCGGTTTTCGGGCGCAACTCGAGGCTTCTGCGTGGGCCATGTTGGTCCCGAAGCAGCGCACGGTGGCCCGATTGCGCTTCTTGAAAACGGCGACATAATCACGATGGACGCCACCACGGGTGAGCTTTCGGTTGATCTGTCTGAAGATGAACTGGCCAAGAGCAAGGAGAACTGTAAATGAACACGCTAAAAGATCTATTCGTCGTGAGAACTTTGGAAGTATTCGCATCTTGTCGGTTCAGACAAGATTGGGT
>JAPPOI010000098.1:0-1408 GCA_028818055.1 Boseongicola sp. | reverse complement strand
GGCCCACGCGAAACGATCTATTCGTCGGGCGCACTTTGGAAGTATTCGCAGCTTGTCGGTTCAGCCAAGCTTGGGGCGTGCACACACCCCGGTGCCAAAGAAGAATCGCATGTCTACATGGACCTATAAGGTCACAGCGGTCTTGATTGCGGCCCTGCTTGCGGGGTGCGATCAGTTCGACTTTCCGATGGTGTCGCGACAGGCACCATCGGTTGTCAAGCTGTCCGATGGGATGGTTGTTGCAGCTGCAGACGGCTGGTGCATCGACGAGAGATCATCGCGTTTTTCGTCGGAGCCTTCTGTGGTCGTCTTGGCAAATTGCGTTTTCTTAAGTCGCGGCTCACAAGCACCGCAACCAGATGTGCGTGGCATTGTCACCGTGTCCATCGAAGATCCTGATCTTGAAGCGCCGGACGCTGACACCCTTCTTGCGTTCTTCAAAACGAATGCAGGCCAAGCGGCGCTTGCGCGAAATGGCGACCCAAAACGTGTAGAAATCATTCGAACGGAAAAATCGGACGACATCGTCTATGTGCATGCAAAGGACCTGAGCCCCTTTGACGCCAATGTTTCGCAGGAACAATGGCGGGCGCTGTTTTCTATCGGCGGGCGGTTCATGTCGGTTTCACTTGTCGGGCCAAGACCTGCAAATCTGTCTTCGTCGGAAGGTTTCCTGACGCTTGACGCGCAAATTGCTCAGCTTCGATTAGCAAATCGTTAAGACAGCATCGGGTAAAAAATTGCGTACTGGGCAATCCGAATCCTTGCCTGCCTATTGTGGTCGCGGCTAGTATGCCCCCTACATAATGTGGCAGGCCGATCAGAATCCGCTAAAATGTTGATGAACTGGATCGAGAAGAGACATCGTACACGGTGGGCGCGAACGGCGCGCCATGCCGACACTGTCGATCTTGTCGATCTTAAGCAGCTCAGAGCACGTGCGCGGTCGCTGGCCGTCAATGTAAACCGGGTTGTCGCTGTTGCAGACGCTCGGCTTCAATTGCCGCTTGCTGGTCAGGCTGCGATCAAACGCCCGCTTCATTCTGACTGGGCGTGGAGGCCGGAAATCTGGCAGATGCCCGTCACACCATCTGGAATTGCATCGGTTGCTTCAAAAACTTCATTCGGTGAAGAGGCCAAAGTATTCCACGATTGCGGATTAAGTGAACTGACGGTCAGACAGCTTCGTACTACCAAAGCGGAAGATATTGCGGCATTTGGCTTGCGGATGGATGTGTTTCGGTTTGACGGTTCGTTCCTCAGTCTCGTTGTCGACTTGCCACCCGAAGGAATTGATGGTCTCACGCGTCGCCACATTATGCGGCTGGACGTCCGAATGGAGACGGAAGCACCGCTGGAAATATTTGGTCGACTGAACTTGCGGCATGGCCCAAACGTGGAACAGATC
>JAPPOI010000389.1 GCA_028818055.1 Boseongicola sp. | reverse complement strand
CGTCACCTGTGTAAAAGCCCCAGCCACGTGCCCTCGGGCGGCGGATCCTGGGAAATCCGGAAAATTCCTCCGATGCGCGCATCCTTTTTCATTTCCTTTCTGGTCGCCGACACAAAGTCATCACGGCTGTATCGGTTACATCAAACTCGGGCGTGCAAAGTCGCGACGTGGTCAGCGCCGTTCGTATGAAACGCCTGTCAGACCAAGAAATCGCCGAATACCTCGCCACCGATGATTGGGTTGGCAAAGCTGGTGCTTATGCAATTCAAGGGCCAGCGGGCGCTTTCATTCCTTGGATTGAGGGTTCGTTTTCCGCCATCATGGGGCTTCCCGTTCATGAGACAACCAATCTGCTAAAAGCGGCGGGATATGTTTGGGGGGAAGCGCTTTGAAGGGTGTGATCCACGCCTATGGGCAAGTCCAGGGCCGCGAAGCTGCCGGATTGATCATTGATGGTAAGGTCGAAGATTTTGTCTTCGATACCGACGCACCTCGTCCGGGCGCAATCTACAGGGCCAAAACCGTTCGTCCTGTAAAAGGTCAGGGTGGAATGTTTGTTGAAACACCTGACGGTTCGGCTTTCTTGCGGAATGCCAAAGGGTTATCAGTTGGGCGGCACATTCTTGTGCAGGTGTCCGGCTATGCAGAAGCCGGAAAGGCAACGCCCGTGACGGACCGGCTATTGTTCAAGAACAAATATGCGATCGTCACTCCGGGTAAGCCCGGAATCAACATTGCGCGAAGCATCAAAGACGAAGATCGACGCGTTGCCTTGCGCGAAGTTGCTGACGTGTTCAGCGGCCATCTGCGCGGTTGTGGCGTTATCTTGAGAAGCTCCGCCGCCACGGCAGAACTAGGCGATGTGCAGGGTGCCATCGAAAGTGCGCTTGATGCAGCTTTCGTCGTGCTGGAAGACACAGGCGGGAGCACAGAAAAGCTGATCGAGGGTCCCGACGTTTATGAATTCGCTTATCGGGAATGGCCAACTGGCACGACCGACGGTGATATTGAAGAGTGTTTTGAAAGCGCGATCGCACCGAGTTCTGCATTGCCAGGGGGTGGGAAAGTGACTGTCCAATCCACCAGTGCTTTGGTTGCTGTCGATGTGGATACTGGCGGCGACACCAGTCCGGCCGCCGGATTGAAAGCGAATATTGCTGCCGCAAAAGACCTCCCCCGATTACTCCGTCTAAAGGGTCTGGGCGGACAGGTTGTTATCGATTTTGCGCCTATGCCGAAAAAGAACAGACGCGGGCTCGAACAAGCACTTCAATCCGCGTTCCGTTCGGATTCAATTGAAACGGCCTTGATCGGCTGGACAAAAATGGGCCTCTTTGAGATGAGTAGGAAGAAGGCCCGACCAGCGCTTCATGAGGTGTTTAAATGAGCTGTCCGATTTGCACAAAGGAAGCAGCGTCTGAGTATCGGCCGTTCTGCTCGAAGCGATGTGCCGATGTGGATTTGGGTCGTTGGTTGAACGGTTCCTACGCGATTGCCGGAGAGCCAGCCGAGCCATCAGACATACCCAAAAGCGAAGGCGATGATGCTCCCCAGACACGTCATTGAAACGTTGGAACTTTTTGATTTCGAGCACTGGACAGCGACTTCACACGCCATTAGAAGGCATCGACCCTGAGGCGAAGTTTTCGTCTCCCCGTGCCCGGGTAGCTCAGGGGTAGAGCAGTGGATTGAAAATCCTCGTGTCGGTGGTTCGATTCCGCCCCCGGGCACCATAAATTTTACTTTTAAATCAAATACTTACGGGAAATCTGCTAGTCTGGAAGACTTCTTGCGCCTGGTAAGTCATTGAAATGAAACTGGTTTCGATGCCGTGTTTGGGCACCGAACAGAACGTGATTTGATGTACGCGGGAAGCGGTCGTTCGCTGCGTTCGATACCATTGACTGCTTTGCGGACTTAGCTGACTTTCGCCGCATCTGCGCCAATGACCACATTGTCGATCTTCCGTTTAGTGCCAGTGCACTTCAGTAGCTTGTTTTGGAGTGACGCGAATTGTGGGGCGATCAGCTCTCTTGATCGCCTTGGGCATCAAGTTTGTTCGTTTCAGGCGATGTAGCGGTGCCGACAATTTCAAATCGTCCAGTAAGGTTTAGAGCAATGTTGATTGAGGCGCAGATGATGAGAAAGCCTAGGAAGTTCGGTTCATAGGCTTCCCTTGCATCCCGGTAAATGTTGAGGCCGCCAATATTCCTAAGAACAGAAAAGCCTGTTAGTCCGACCCCGAAAAACACTGGAAGGTGCAGCAGAAAAAATCGCCTGAGACGTCTCTCGCCGGTAAGAAAGAGATAGCGGCCGCAACCGCCGCACATATGGAAATCAGAGCGGTTGCGGCCCCAGTTTGGGTTAGTCGCCAACATTCGTCCTGGAGACTGAGGGCGACCACAATTTGGACAACGAATGCCAGTGAATTGAGACCACCAACTTGGACGCTCGCCAAGTTGCGGCTTAGTTACTTTTGGTGGGCTGTGAACGTGTCGTGCCATATCCAGCAGTCCTAGTCTCTGTAAAACATTGAGGATTGAACACGTCGATTAGTAGAGGGTGTAGTTTAATTTTGCCAGAAAAGCAGTCATTCATGGAGCCTGCAGCATCGGTCGAGGTGGGCTCAAAAGAGACCTTCGCTGCCAATCGCATGAATGTCCGCTTAGGGTCGTGACCTGCCGCACTGAAGGTTCGAAGGAAAGGCGTCAATCGCGTTTCTCAAGATCGCGTCGATATCGGCTTCGATGATCTCCGCTCTGCGGTTATGGCAATTCCGAATGACGGATGCCTTGTCGAAAGTTCAGATCGCGACTGGTGGCTCAGAATCATCATGTCGATTCATCACCAAACAGCTGGCTCCGATGAGGGTCTAGCTCTCGCAGACGAATGGTCAGCGCAGCATGCGTCCTACGACGTAGAACACACAGAATCTGTATGGAGGTCTTTGTCATGAAAGAAAGACAGAAAATAACAGGGCACTACGTGCTCGCACTAGCCAAACCGCACGGGTGGCATGATCCAAGGCTTTTGAACTTGCTTGATGAGCCTCACGATCCCGCGCGCGTTAATGACGATACGATCATTGGCCAATTCTTGAAGCTTTACGGCTCAGAGTTTCGCTATGATCATAGTCGAGGGAGTTGGTACTGGTACGATGGTGCTGTCTGGCACATTGAGAAAACCCAACTTGCCAAGTCGTTCATCAGAGGCATCTGCAAACAGTTTGTTGATCTTGAACCCAAGCTCAAAACGCTTGGCTATGAGAGGGCCTGGGCTCAGATCGAGCGAGGCGCAAGGTCAGACAGGCGTTTGGCGGTCACGTCCGATGTTTGGAACACCGACGACTTTTTGCTCAGTACGCCTAGTGGCACAGTCAATCTCAGGACCGGTGAATTCTGAGCGGGTTGTCCGGAGGACTTGATTTCCAAGTGCGTAGCTGTCTCGCCTATCCAGTTGGATGAGTTTGATACTTCAATCCATTGCCCGACATGGCTGTGCTTTCTTGATCAAGCCCTCAGAGGAGATCAAGCTGCTATCAGATTCCTCCAGCAATGGGCGGGGTATTGTCTGACCGGATCAACCAGCGAACAGCAATTCCTGTTTGTGTACGGCCCAGGTGGGAGCGGGAAGAGCACCGCAATCAACACAATGGCGGATATCCTCTCGGGATACGCCGCTAACGTCGAGACGGCGACACTAACGGCCCAGAGACATGCACGCCATACAACTGAGCTCGCAAGACTTCACGGCGTTCGTATGGCAAGGGCCTCAGAGACCGAACAAGGGCAAGCTTGGGCTGAAAGCCGGATCAAGTCGCTCACGGGTGAAGACACCGTGACTGCGCGATTCATGCGGCGCGATGATTTCGAGTTTCGCCCAAAGTTCAAGCTGACAATCGTTGGGAACTATCAATCAAGGCTTCACAATGTCGATGAGGCTATGAAGCGCCGAATGACGGTTTTGCCCTTTGAGCACATTCCAACCAAGAAAGATGAGAGCCTTCCGTCAAAGCTTAAGCGAGAGTGGCCTGGCATTCTGTCTTGGATGATACTGGGATGCCTTGATTGGCAAAAATACGGCCTCGTGAGACCAAAAGTGGCTAAGGATGCAACGGACGCCTACTTCGGCAGCCAAGACACATTCAGCCAGTGGCTTAGCGAGTGTTGCGAGCTCGGTGACCAGTTTGCGTGTCTAGGCACGGAGTTGTGGGAAAGCTGGCAACGATATGCTGCCAGAGAGGGAGTCGACGCTGGCTCTCGCAACAACACCTTTCCTGAGAGCCTGAAGCGCCGAGGCTTCCATGCAATCAAAAACTCCAAAGGATTGCGAGGGCGTGGGCACGTTGGCCTCCAACTGATTCCGAACGACGAAGACGAGCTCATCTAACTGCATGGTTTTGGGACGACTGGGACGGTTTTTCCTTACGCGCCTTCTGTAAGGAACATCATGTGTTCTATTGAGGGTAACCGGAGTTGCTGTCCCAGCGACAGGAAGTTGGTAGATGACAACAAAAAGTTCACTACGGGTCCTTCCTCCCCCTAGGCATATCCCGGGGGGTGCAGCCGAGCGCGGTATCAAACAGTTCTGAGTTTTGCCTAATGTGAAACATCGCGCGTTCTGAAAGGCGTGTTTTGAATAAGCCGTTAATGGCTCGCATACATCGGCACAAAGTTACCAAGAGTTTCATTACATTGCGTGGTGTCAAGCATTACATTGTTGTTGACCGAAAGTTGCAATTGACCGGAAAAATGCAATTGGCGAGATGGCGTGACTCTTCTGACTTTTCTGCGCTATACCTCAGTGTCCGCCTTCAGATTCGCGCCGTCTGTCGCCTTTGCTTCTGCTGCGAGGTGGATTGGAGGACACGTTGGAGTTCTAATGTTGAATGCGGGACGAAGTACTAACAATTGACACCCAGCTTTCACGGATCAATTAGTCGTCTCCAATCAAGCGTGAATTCGATGACGTTAAAAAATGCGACGAATTTCTGAAGGCCGATGTCCTGCGGAAATAGTCTTTTTGCGCCTAGGGTTAGCGATTGGTCCTCAAAGAGCTCTGGTTGCACTTCGATTCGTTTCGCTAGTGTAGGTTCCGAACAACCCCACATTCGAAATAGCAAATGAAGTCGTTGTTATGCGGGTTGCAGCCAGCCCAGCCGCGCCATGCGTTCGAACCAAGATCTTGTTGGCAAAGTCTTGTCCTGCAGGCCCAATCATTTGCTCCACAGCCACGTG
>JAPPOI010000398.1 GCA_028818055.1 Boseongicola sp. | reverse complement strand
GTCGAAGGCGGAACGCTGAATCTCGCTCTCGCCGATCAAAGCCAATTCCTAGGACACGCGTCGCAAGACGGGCATTCGTATTTTCTTTTCCAAAAGAATGGCTTGTTGATCGAAGTTGTCGTCGATCCGTCCAGCGCGATTGGAGCCGACGATCCGGCTGGATTTGCTGACGTCAATCTTGAGGCTGCGGTATCAGCGATCATGGATTGTGAGGATTCCGTTGCCTGCGTCGATGCTGAAGACAAGACCCAAGCCTATCGGAATTGGTTGGGACTTATGAAAGGTGACCTCGCTGAGGAGGTGACCAAGTCTGGCAAGACTTTCACCAGAAAACTGAATCCTGATTTTGACTACACTGCAGTCGATGGTGGCCAGATCTCGTCAAAACGTCGCGCGCTGATGCTTGTTCGCAATGTCGGTCACTTGATGACCAATCCAGCGATCATGTTGGAAGATGGGTCCGAGATCCCGGAAGGATTGATGGATGCCATGGTGACGACAATGATCGCAATGCACGACCTTCGCAAAACATCTGGTGCGAGGAATTCATTGCATGGGTCGGTTTATGTCGTGAAGCCAAAGATGCATGGCCCAGAAGAGGTTGAATTTGCTTGTGAAATCTTCGACCGGGTCGAGGCCGCTTTGGGGCTTCCAGCGAACACTGTAAAGCTGGGCATCATGGACGAGGAGCGCCGGACCAGCGCGAATTTGAAGGAATGTATACGAGCCGCCAAACATCGTGTGGCGTTCATCAATACTGGCTTCTTGGATCGCACTGGCGATGAAATTCATACGTCAATGCAAGCTGGTCCGATGGTGCGAAAAGGCGACATGAAAGCGTCGCGCTGGATCAACGCTTATGAAAATCGCAATGTTGATATCGGTTTGGCTTGTGGCCTGAAAGGAAAGGCGCAGATCGGCAAGGGTATGTGGGCCATGCCTGACATGATGGCCGATATGCTGGATCAGAAGATTGGACATCCAAAATCCGGTGCAACCTGCGCTTGGGTTCCATCGCCCACGGCGGCAACGCTGCACGCGACGCATTATCACCATGTCGACGTCATGGCCCGACAGGATGAACTTGCCGCCGGTGGCTCGCGGTCCTCGCTAGACGATTTGTTGACACTTCCGCTTGCCGGCAATCCAGACTGGAGTGACGCAGATATCCAGGAAGAGATCGAAAACAACGCTCAAGGCATCTTGGGATATGTTGTACGCTGGGTTGATCAGGGGGTCGGATGTTCGAAGGTGCCGGATATTCATGACGTTGGATTGATGGAAGATCGCGCCACCTGCCGAATATCAAGTCAGGCATTGGCCAACTGGCTTGAGCATGATGTAGTTTCGAAAGACCAAGTCATGGCGGCGATGAAGAAAATGGCTTCGAAAGTTGATGAGCAAAACGCCGATGATCCCTTCTATCAGGCCATGGCGCCCGGCTTTGACGGGGTGGCTTTTGCGGCAGCATGCGATTTGGTGTTTGAGGGGGTCGAACAACCCTCTGGATATACCGAACCTGTTCTGCATCGCCGTCGTCTGGAACTTAAAGCACAAGGATAAATTATGCCCGAGATCAGCCTCACTAAAGCCCGTGCAATTACTCGCGGAATTCTGAAAAAGGGCCGGGAAATGGAATTGAAGCCCTTGTCGGTCGTTGTGCTCGATACCGGCGGTCACGTGAAGTATTTCGAGCGTGAAGACGGGGCCAGCCCTGGTCGATTTGATATCGCACGCGGCAAGGCCTTTGGTGTCATCATGACCGGGATGACCGGTACTGCACTCATGAAACGGGCAGAAGAACAGGCATATTTCGTTACTGCTCTGAACGGCGCATACGATGGCAAAGTTATTCCGGTTCCGGGTGGCGTCATTGTCAAGGATGGTCGTGGCCGTGTCATAGGATCGGTTGGCGTGACCGGCGATACATCAGACAATGATGCGGCAGCGGCACTTGCAGGCATAGAAGCTGCGGGTCTGACGGGCGACGCATAACCCAAAAAATTGCACAACGTGCATGGCCGGATTGCGCAGTAATTTGGGTTCTTTGAGGTTCAATTGCCGAATTGTTTGGACTAGTTAAGTCCTAACAAAAGGGAACTGAAATGGCGCGTCCAGTCGTTGGCATAATTGGCAACTTCTACATGCTCAATGATGAGTACCCGGCTTATGCAGCCGGTCGTATGAATTTTGAGGCTGTCGTGGATGTTGTGGATGCTGCCCCGATTATTGTGCCGCCCGATTTGCAGTTTGCGCGCCCTGAAGAGCTTATGGAAATCTGCGATGGCTTCCTTTTCACCGGAGGCCGTCCGAATGTTCACCCCGAAGAATACGGGGAAGAAGCGACCGAGGCGCACGGAACATTTGACCGCGACCGCGATGGTTTGGTGCTGGACCTGATCCGCCGATGCGTTTCTGTCGGACAGCCCATTTTGGCAATCTGCAGGGGCTTTCAGGAATTAAACGTCGCGATGGGTGGATCGCTCTATCCTGAAATTCGCGATCTTCCAGGGCGCATGAACCATAGAATGCCACCGGATGGGACGCTCGAAGAAAAGTTTGAACTTCGTCATGACGTGAATTTCACCGACGGCGGCGTCTTCCACCAGATTATGGGCGAGCAGACTGTGCGAACGAACACTCTGCACGGGCAGGGCATCAAGGAAAACGGTGCTCGGATTGTCGTGGACGGCTATGCGCCAGATGGAACACCCGAAGCGATCTATGTCGACAACGCGCCTGGATTTGCGCTGGGCGTCCAATGGCACCCCGAATACCGCGCGGCTCAGGACCCGGTATCAAAGGCGCTTTTTGGCGCCTTTGGGGATGCTTGTAGAAGCTGGAATGCCGGTCATCGCCCCGACAAGATGAGAGTTGTCGAGGTCTAGCTCGCCTCCGCCAAACTGCGAGCTTCCCGATCTTTGAGACATAGCCGCGACGGCAAAAAGCTTTCCGTCTGCTGGGTCTTGAGCTCGGGGAAGAGCGCGAAAATCTCTGAACGTGCACAGTCTGCCAGGGCAGACAAACCCATTTCACCGGGACAGAAGCTTTCGCTAGGCGCACCATTTGCCACAATGATCTGGTGTCGATCAAACAAGACGTGGAAGTAGGTGACCATACCGCAAAAATCGATTGTGACATCAAAGTTGTTCACCAGAGATTTCGCTGGAACCAGAACCTCACTTTCTCCAAACAACAACTGTGGCGCATAGCCCCTAACCAACATGCGATGTTGGGGTGAAACCAAAAGATCTCGGGAATTCCCATAGGCGCCGGTTGCAAACCGAATAGGTGCGAATGCACCAGTAGCGCGGACGGTGCGCTGCCCAATCCAACGGATCGGTTGGATGCCATTGTCGATGGTCACGATCTGATCACCCGGCTTCAGCGTCTCTATGCGACGTTCGCCTGCAGGTGTTTGGATATAGGTACCCTTGGTGAAGCAAATGATGTCGCGGAAGTCGAAATCGTTTGTAAGCGGAACAGCATTTGTCCCGTCAGCACTCACGTCACCATCCGTGTCCAGCAACGTGAACGCGCCACCAGTGTAATCCAGATCGTTCGGATCAGCGCCGACCACATCGTCGACAACGTCGGCAATTCCATCGCCGTCACTATCGCCCGAGGCGTCAATCGCTGCCTGACTTACACCGTGTCCCGCTTCGTCTGTGTCTGATATCCCGTCGTCGTCCGAGTCTGTGTCCAAAACGTCGTGCGTTCCGTCACCGTCTGTATCGACGAGCGTTAGACCAATTGACCCAGCCGCACCTGTGGTTGGTGTGGCGTCGTAGGCGTCGTCCAATCCATCGCCGTCTGTGTCAGTTCCAGTCGGTTCAACGTAGCTTTGTGTTGCCTGTGCCTCGACATTGTCGGTGATCCCATCGTTGTCACTGTCGAGGTCGAGATGGTCCGCAATTCCGTCGCCATCGCTGTCAGTCGTGGTGATGATCGGACTGACGGTAAAGGTTTCAGTAATTGAAGACCCAAAGTTCGGATTAGGGCCCGAGTCCAGGACGACTACGCCGTCAGCTTCGATGACATAGCTGGCCGGATCGGTTCCCCCTAATCCGTCGCCAAAGTCATCCAAGATGGTGAACGTATAGTCCCCAACCTGCGAAATACTAACATTTGTCACCTCGACGGTGGAGTTAATCGTGGTGTCGCTAGCTATGAGATTGCCGTCTGGGTCCCGAAGCTCCCAACGTGTGTTGTCGATTTCGGCCCATTGGTCGCCGTCAAACGTGATGGTCAGTGTTGTGGGGGAACTTTCAGAATAGCCCTCATCAACGTCCAGAATGCCATCATTGTCGTCATCGATATCGTCGATGTCGGGTGTTCCATCTCCGTCTGTGTCCGGCGGAGGGATGTCGAACGTAAGATCCGAAATACCAGAACCACCGGTTGAAGTACCATTTGGGCCCGGTTCGAAGGTAAGTTCGATTTCGGAGATTGGACCGGCCATATTGAACGAAATGTCGTTCGATATTGTTCCCGTTGCCTCAATCGATACTGAGCCGTCCGGATTGGCGGTGACCACTTCGTCTTGAATGCCACTGAGCGCTGCGATCACATCGGCAGACGGCATAAGGTTGCCGTCTTCGTCGTAGACATAAATTGTCCACGCGTCGTCAAACGTGCTGCCGCCGTCATCGTTTACATGATTGATGTCGAAAGACAGGTTTTCGATCGGGTTTGAGAATTGGTAGTTCGCGACGATGGGCGAAGTGACCGCAAACGCTCCGAACTCCGAAATGTTGTTTCCGCCTTGAGTTTCGTCCCATGCATTGGCGGTGAACGTGGCGGTTATTTGAGTGCTGTTTCCACTTTCGGTAAGGGTCGTTGACCCGCTCTCAGCAAATCCCGTGGCACCGTTGATCCAGATCGCGTTATCAAGTGTCGCCATATCGTCAGGTCCGATCAACTAGAGTTGGAGCGCAGGCATTACCCAAGATTTTGGGTTTAGGCTGATCGGGTTTTTTGGACCCATTTTTCGCGGGTCGGTATCTGTCTTGACGCAGGGTATTCAGGGGCGCCATGAACCAAAGTCTCCTCGTTATGCCACAGCACTTACAAAGGCGCGAACGCCCCATTACACCATGTTTGGATTCCTCCCCGTTTGTCCTGAGTGGCAGCCAGAACAGCGAATCTCGAACCCGAGATTAAGGCAGATATTGCGTCACGCAACGAAAGATCGACAAAATCGAGTGGGCCAAACAATCCAGAGTAGAAAACCGTTTCAAACTG
>JAPPOI010000079.1 GCA_028818055.1 Boseongicola sp. | reverse complement strand
TTCGTCGGCGGTGATGAATTGGGCGCAAACTGTCAGTTGGTCGAAGTCAAAGGGCGCACTTTGCGTTTCACATCTGATCAGGGTGAAGGCATCTACGCCGATCTTCGACTTGAGTGATCGCGTCTAGAAATCGACTGCGATCCCCTTCTTCTCCCAGTCGCCGTACCTCACAGGTTCCGGCCCTTCTCGACCGCCCAGTTCCTTCGGAAGCTTTGCTACTTTAGCAGCTTTCCGCCTTTCTTCCGCTTCTGCCAAGGCACGCTTGGCTGCTTCGGGCAGGTCATCTTTTTTGCTCTTGCTCATGGCAGACACGCTTTCCTTGCGAACGATTACGTTGATATACGCCAGTTCGGGTATCGAACAAGGCAGATTGCATTTTGGCTGAGCAGAGACCAGACGCGCGCGGTGTCGCGATTGGATTAATGACGGAAGTGACGCTGGATAAGCGTCAGCTATTGGCTCTTACGGGGTCCGATGCCGTCAAGGATCCTGCTGTGCGCGCTCGTGCTCAACGCCTTGCAACCGAAGCACTTCGCTGGGCTAACCGAAGCGATCGACTTCTTGGCCCCTTTTTGCGCAACAAGCCCGATGATTTCACACTGAATGCGCTGCGCTTGGCCATCTACGAAACCCGCGTGGCGGGTGCGCCGGTTCCCGCAGTCGTACATTCCGTGGTCGGGCTTGTTCCGGAAAACAAACGGGGCCTTGTCAACGCTGTTCTCAGAAATGTTGAGCGTCGGGGAACCACATGGAGCGATTTGCCGCCGCCGGCATTGCCCAAGTGGCTGCGCAAACCTCTGACAAAGGCATGGGGGAAGGAGGCGGTCGCTGCGATGGAATTAGTATTCGCCCAAACGCCCCCAATCGACATTACCGTGAAGTCAGACCCCAAAAATTGGGCGGAACGCTTGGGCGGCACGCTGCTGCCCACTGGTTCAATTCGTCTAACCGAGTTTGGACAGGTATCGAAGCTGGAAGGTTTTGAGACGGGTGACTGGTGGGTTCAGGATGCCGGTGCTGCATTGGCGGCCAAAGTGCTTGACGTGGAACCGAATGAGCGTGTGCTGGATCTTTGCGCCGCGCCCGGCGGGAAGACACTTCAAATGGCGTCGGCTGGTGGCAAAGTCACAGCGCTTGACGTGTCGGCCCAACGTTTACAGCGGCTCAAGGACAACCTGGCGCGTACAAACCTTTCGGCGGAGGTGGTTGAAGCCGATGCTTTGAAATGGGAACCCAGTTCGGCATTCGACGCGATACTTTTGGACGCACCATGTTCTGCCAGCGGTACGCTTCGGCGACATCCGGACCTTGCATATGCAAAAGATGGAACCGAACTTGAAACTCTGATTTCGCTGCAAGAAGCGATGCTGGGTTGCGCATGGAACTGGCTGAAACCTGGTGGACGCATGGTCTACTGCACGTGTTCGCTGTTCCCGTCTGAGGGAGAGGAGCAGATCACCGCGTTTCTCAATAAACATGCGGATGCCAGTATATCCCAGACCCTCCCTGCAGATATTCCAAAGGCGTGGGTGGACGAACGGCATTGTGTTCGGATCCGTCCAGATTTCTGGGCCGACGAGGGCGGCATTGACGGTTTCTTTGTGGCTTCTCTGCAAAAATCAGGGTGAAAACCAATTCCTTCATGACAGCCCTGGTGGATTTGGCTATTCTTCGCTGAAAAAGGCCCTGAATAATGGGGCAGTCAGAGGCAGGACGGATCGTGTCCGAAGTCGAAAGCTGGTCAGCGCGGATCAAGCGCTGGATGAACCGATATCACGCGCGCAGGGCATCGCTATCGCGCCCCGCTACAGCGTTTACAACAACCCCCGAACCTAGAACGATCGGGTCGTTTGCCCGTGGGCGCCAAATCGCAGGCGGCAATTTCCTGTTCGCCGGTTTCCTTGTTGAGGCGCCTGAAACTGTTATTTGGGACTTGCCGATGCCGGACGAGGCATTTGAGCAAGAGCTTCACGGATTTACTTGGCTCGATGATTTGGGCGCTGTGGGCGACGCTTTTGCCAACAAACGTGCCCAGGATTGGACGCACGAGTGGGTGAACCGCTTTGCAACAGGGAAGGGTCCGGGTTGGACGCCGGACCTGACCGGTCGTCGGCTAATCCGTTGGATCAATCACGCGATCATGCTCTTGAACGGTCAGGAAAGTGCGAAAAGCAACGCTTATTTCCGTTCGCTAGCGGCACAAACGATTTTCTTGAGCCGTCGATGGAAAGCTGCCTCACCGGGCCTTCCCCGTTTTGAAGCACTGACCGGGTTGATCTATGCAGGTTTGGCCTTGGACGGTATGGACAAGCACGTAGGTCCGGCCGTTCGCGCGCTCGCGCAGGAATGCAGGCGTGAGATTGGTAAGGATGGCGGCCTTTCGACGCGCAATCCGGAAGAGCTTCTAGAGGTGTTCACGCTTTTAAACTGGGCAGCTTCAGCCCTTCAGGAGGCAGGCCGGACGCCGGGCGAAGCACATCTTGAAGCGATTGAAAGAGTTGCACCAGTATTGCGTGCATTGCGCCATTCTGACGGTAGCCTTGCCCGTTTTCACGGCGGTGGTCGTGGGCTTGAGGGGCGACTTGATCGAGCTCTGGCCAATGCGGCCATTAAATCTGAGCCGTTGGCGGGCCTTGCCATGGGGTTTGCGCGGGTCAGTCATGGACGTACCAGTGTCATCATCGATGCGGCGCCGCCGCCGCGGGGCGACGCGTCAGCCAATGGTCATGCATCGACGCTGGCTCTTGAGCTCACTTCCGGGCGGCGGCCGTTAATTGTGAATTGTGGGTCCGGTGCGACCTTCGGAAAGAGCTGGCGCCGTGCCGGACGCGCAACCCCAAGCCATTCGACCCTTGGGATTGAAGGGCTATCCACCTCTCGCTTGGGCGTCGCTTCTGACAAGAATGACAAGGGGCCGGAATACCTGATCGAGGCGCCGCGTGACGTCCGTTTTGAACGAGCCGAAGTCGATGGCGGCACCCGCGTCGTCGTTGGGCATGATGGTTATCTTTCAAGCCATGGCCTTACACATATTCGCACATTGCACCTTGGATACGATGGCCGCGCATTGACGGGCGAGGACCTTTTGATTGCCCGTGACAGCGCGCACAAACGTCGCTTTGATCTCGCCTTCGACAAATCGAAACTGCAGGGAACTCAGTTTTCCATCAGATTTCATCTCCATCCGGATGCGGATGCTACTCTGGATATGAATGGAACCGCTGTTTCAATGGCATTGAAGAGTGGTGAGATCTGGATTTTCCGGTACCAAGGCGAAGTAAAACTTTCTCTAGAATCAAGTGTTTATCTTGAAAAATCACGATTGAGCCCGCGTGCGACCAAACAAATCGTTCTATCTGGGCACGCAATGGAGTATTCGACCCGCGTTGTCTGGTCGGTGGCCAAAGCGCAGGAAACACCAACGGCGGTGCGCGACTACGCAGTCGAAGACCTGATGGCGGTGGAGTAACCGGAATAAAGAACGAAAAATGGACGAAGCTCAGCCGGTGCAGGTGCGCCGAGCCCTCATCTCTGTTTCCGACAAAACGGGATTGATCGAATTTGCGACCGGGCTGGCCGGTCTTGGTATTGAACTCATTTCAACTGGTGGTACGGCGCGAGCGCTTCGGGACGCTGGACTGGAAGTGGCCGATGTATCGGATGTAACCGGATTTCCCGAGATGATGGACGGTCGGGTGAAAACCCTTCACCCCATGGTGCACGGTGGGCTTTTGGCGCTGCGAGATAATTCGGAACATCTGGCGGCCATGGAAACGCATGGCATTCATGGCATCGATTTGTTGGTCGTGAACCTCTACCCGTTCGAAGAAACGGTTGCGGGTGGTGCCAACTACGAAACGGCAATTGAAAACATCGATATTGGCGGTCCCGCCATGATACGCGCGGCATCAAAGAACCATCGCTTCGTGACGGTTGTTGTCGACGTAGAAGACTATGAGCGCACGCTTGAAGAACTAAGCCAGAATGATTGCACGACGCGTTTTGCATTGAGACAAGAGCTTGCGCAAATCGCCTATGCGCGCACGGCTGCCTATGATGCTGCGGTTTCTACTTGGATGGCGGGCCAGATCGAGGGGGTAACTCCCCGACGTCGCGTGTTTGCCGGAACCTTGCAACAAAGCTTGAGATACGGAGAAAACCCGCACCAAAGCGCGGCATTCTATGTCGACGGTCAGAGCCATCCTGGCGTTTCGAGCGCGGTTCAGCATCAAGGCAAAGAGCTTTCGTACAACAACATCAATGACACGGACGCGGCATTCCGTTTGGTTTCTGAGTTCGCTCCGGGCGAAGGCCCAGCTTGTGCAATCATCAAACATGCCAACCCATGTGGTGTCGCACGTGGTGAAACATTTGCTCAAGCATTCTCACGGGCTTTCGATTGTGACAGGACTTCCGCATTTGGTGGGATAGTGGCGCTGAACGGAACATTGGATGAAGAAACCGCCAAGGCAATATCCGAGATATTCACCGAAGTCGTGATCGCACCGGACGCAACAGACGGTGCCAAAGAAGTATTCGCAGCCAAGAAGAATCTGAGGCTTTTGACGACCGGAGGGCTACCAAATCCGACCAATGAATCCTTGTCGGTGAGGCAAGTCGCCTGCGGTTGGCTTGTTCAGGATGACGATATCGGACGTGTTGGCCCTCGAGATCTGAAGATTGTCACCAAGAAAGCTCCAACCGAAGATCAGCTTGCCGACATGGCCTTTGCCTGGACGATCGCGAAACATGTAAAATCCAACGCAATTGTTTACGCTAAGGATGGTCAGACAGTTGGTATCGGGGCAGGTCAAATGAGCCGTTTGGATAGTTCAACGATTGCAGCCATCAAGGCGGGTCGGATGGCTGAGGCGCTTGAGCTGCCTCAAAGCACGGCTGTCGGATCGGTCGTTGCGTCGGATGCTTTCTTTCCATTCGCTGATGGTTTGTTGGCCGCCGCAGAGGCTGGCGCAGAAGCAATTATCCAACCGGGTGGATCGATGCGCGACGATGAAGTCATTGCAGCGGCAGACCAAGCCGGACTAGCTATGGTGTTCACCGGTATGAGACATTTCAAACACTGATGGTTTCACTGGCACCCTTATATCGTTCATCGATCGTGAGCTTTGTCGTTGACCAACTGACGAAGCTTTACGTCGTGCAATATCTGAACCTGAAAGAGATAGGGACACTGACGGTTTTTGAGCCCTACTTGGTTATTAGAATGGACTGGAATACCGGAATTAACTTAGGCATTGGGGGCGTGCAGGGCGATCTGGCTAAATGGTGTCTTATCTC
>JAPPOI010000190.1:1648-5343 GCA_028818055.1 Boseongicola sp. | reverse complement strand
TCGGCGGATTGTCTTTCGCTGAAGCCTTCGGCGTTGCCGCCGCTCTTGGAACGCGTTAACACCTCCCGCGAATGGAATGGAGCGATCAAATGGCGACGCCTTTGAGACTTGGAATTGCCGGGCTCGGCACTGTCGGTGCCGGAGTGGTCAAAATCATTCAAGGACATGCCGATCTGCTTCAAATGCGGACGGGTCGCGAAATCACAATCTCGGCCGTTTCGGCGCGGAGCCGTTCGCAGGATCGCGGCGTCGATCTGTCGGGATACGATTGGGAAGATGATCCAGTTGCCTTGGCCCAGCGCGACGATGTCGATGTGTTTGTTGAGTTGATGGGCGGCGAGGACGGCCCTGCCAAAGCAGCGACCGAAGCAGCTTTGGCGGCGGGCAAGGACGTCGTCACTGCGAACAAGGCCATGCTGGCGATCCATGGTCAGGCTTTGGCCGAAGCAGCCGAAGCAAAGGACCTATGCCTGCGGTATGAAGCTGCCGTCGCGGGCGGCATTCCGGTCATCAAAGCCCTGACCGAGGGGCTTGCCGGCAACCAGATCGACCGCGTCATGGGCGTCATGAACGGCACCTGCAACTACATGCTTACGCGCATGCAGGACGCCGGGCTAGACTACCAGACCGTCTTTGCTGAGTGCGAAGAGCTTGGATACCTTGAAGCCGATCCCACACTGGACGTCGGCGGCATCGATGCTGGCCATAAGCTTGCAATTCTTGCGGCGATTGCCTTCGGAGCAAAGGTCAATTTTGCTGGCATGGAAATCGAGGGGATCGAAAGCATCACCATCGACGATATCGAGCAAGCTGCAGATATGGGCTATCGCATCAAGCTTCTCGGCGTCGCCCAGATGACAGGTCGCGGGCTGGAGACACGCATGTCGCCATGCCTCGTGCCCGACAACTCTCCGCTTGGTCAGTTGGAGGCGGCCACGAACATGGTTGTGTTGGAAGGTGATCAGGTCGGTACCGTGGTCATGCGCGGTGCCGGTGCCGGAGAGGGTCCAACTGCGAGCGCTGTGATGAGCGACATCGTCGATCTTGCGCGTGGCACGCGATTGACGACGTTTGGTGTTCCAGCGTCCGAACTGAAGGATGTTCGCCCTGCCCGCTCAGCAACGCCGGCACCTTACTATCTGCGAATGGAGCTGATGGATAAACCGGGCGCACTTGCGAAGATCTCGGCTGTATTGGGCGACGCTGGCATTTCAATCGACCGGATGCGTCAGTACGGCCACGAAGCAGCGACAGCGCCGGTTTTGATTGTCACCCATAAGGCGACACGTACGGCTTTGGATGAAGCATTGGGCGCAATGGATACAACCGGTGTCTTGGCATCCAAGCCCGTCGCAATTCGCATTGAAAACGTGTGACGGACGATAACAGCGGCTTCAGAAAACGAACTGCCAAATCCCCGAACTGAGCAGCTCCATTAAAAACAAGACCGCAAACAGAAGCGTTAGCCAGATCCCGAGACCGCGTCGAATGAGGATTAGTGTGGCCCCAGCCGCCATCAACACTTCGACCGGACCTACGACATTCGCATAGGCATTTCTGTCCCAATAACTGATTGGGCTTTCGAAGACCCAGGTAGAAACGGGCCAGAAGTGCATGCGCGCATCGTGGGTGTGAAACGGAAAATCCAGCACCAGATGCAACAGGCCGCCAACGCAAAAGGCGATGCCCCAAAGAGACTTGCGCCAAAAGAAGAAAAGCAGGGCGACGCTCCACACGATGAAGCTGTTATCGACCGCAAATACGGCCTGCCAAGCGTCCGAGTAATAGAGTTCGCGAAACACTGTTTCGGCCGGGATGCCCATCACCCAGATCGAGACGGCCACCATGACGTAAAGCGACAAATCCGGAACGAGCGAGCCCAAGAGCGCGGCAACAGTGGTTCCGGGATAGTTTTTTCTGCCGCCAGCAGCGGCGCCAATCAGAAGATGCGCTGGTGTGTTCAAAGCACCTGCCCATCAAGTGAGCAGATGTCAGTCGAGCTCTTTGACAGCCAATGCACGCTGGATTTCCTGACGAACCAATTTGCGGACGTTGCGCGTGATCCGTTCACCAATCTGGCCCTGAAGTTCTTCCCGCAGCAGTGCTGCTACGATCGGTCTTAGTGCCTCTTCGCTCAGAATGATCTCTTCCAAATCGTCATCGATCTCGTCCGCATCGTCATCAATGTCCGGACTATCAACGGCTTGCGCGGCCGCAGGAACTTCTTCGTCCTCTGGTTCGACTTCGATCTCTTCTGGTGCATGGGCCAGTCCAAGATCCGGTTCTTCCGCAAGCTCTTCGTCGATCGGCGCCTCTGTCGCGGCAACGGAGGCTGCTACGGCTTCTGCCAGTTCCGCGTCAAACTCATCGATTGCATCATCGATGTACTCAACCGGCATATCTTCGACCGGTGTATCCTCGACCAGCGTATCCTCGACCAAGTCGATCGGTGTTTCACGTTCGTGGCGGAATTCCACATCGGCTTCTTCAGATTCAGACGCCTCTTCTGACATTGACTCATTCGCCGGGCCAGTTTCGATCAAAGCGATCTCACTCAGTCTAAGACTGCGGCGACGGGAAGATGGCTCGATATCGCGTGATGACTTGTAAACGATGCGATCTGGCGTGTGCTGCGCCTGATCTTCACTTCCATCAGGCTCCCATTCCTCTGCGCTTCCCGAAACGGCAGCTTCAAGTTCCGCAATGCGTTCTTCAAGCGATACTCGCTTTGGACCGTCGGGCTTTGGTGTGGGTTCCGGCTTTTGTTTGCCTTCGACGCGCTGGGAATCTGTCAAAACGAGTGCGCCGGGATCTGCTCGGCGACCCGTCCGCATGTGTCGGGGCAGTTCACTAGAAACTAGCCGTCGCACAGACGACAGCATGTCTTCCATATCCTGATCAGATACCGATTTTCCCATTTATCCGGACTCTTCGCTCGTCTGCCCCTGCGCCATGGTAGCGATCAAAGGCATTTCGCACAACAGCCGGGATTATTCTTTTCCGAGACTTTTCAAAACCCTGTCAAGCGCTGCACCCTGCTTACTTGGCGTGCGCAGCGGAGCATCTTTTACAGCGTTGTAATAGGCTGCCGGGTCATAAATTGGGACATTCAGTCCCAATTGTTCTGCCGTCAGTATGCCCATGGCATCCATCACCTGGTAAATTGCCGCGTACCGATCAGCGATGGCAGAGACGAGATTCGTCCGCGCATCCAGTACTTCTTGCTCCTGATCCAGCACGTCCAAGGTTGTGCGCGCGCCCAGTTGAAATTCTTCCCGGACACCGCGTAACGCAAGCTCGGCTGCACGAACCTGACGGTCCGATGCGTCAACCGAAGCGACGGCAACGGCAAGATCGGCGTAGGCGTTGCCGACCTGCTGATCCACTGAAAGACCGGTTGAATAGAGTTGCGCGCGAGCCGCGTCGCGTTGCGCCATTGCCTGGCGAACCTGGGACGGAAGAGCCCCGCCCTGATAGATCGGGCCCGACAAGGTCAGACCAAGCGAAGTGCTGTCGTCACCATTATCATTCACCGACAGGCTGCCCGAGGCATTCAGTGACGGACGTTTCAGCAACTGGGCCCGCTCTACCGCCAATTCAGCCGATTTCACCTGATGCTGAACGCCGATGATCTCGGGGTTTTCACGTCTGGCGATATCGCGTGCAGCGCTTTCAGTTGATGGGATCTTTGGAGG
>JAPPOI010000190.1:0-1638 GCA_028818055.1 Boseongicola sp. | reverse complement strand
TGGCGATATCGCGGGCAGCGCTTGCCTGTGATTGGATCTTTGGAGGCGTCGGCGGCTCATACAATGTGCCCGGTTAGTTTACGACGATGGCCCGATACTGTTCGCGGGCCTGCTTGAAGCCGCCCTGCTCTGCCGCAAGACCACTTCGAGCAGCCGCCAAACGCGCCTCGGCCAGCGAAATGTCGGTGCGCGTCACCTCACCCACTTCAAATCGATCACGGGTCGCCCGCAATTGTTCGGTCAGAAGCCGCACGTTGTTTTCGCGAAGCTCGACAAACGCAGCTGCACGCCGCACCGAAAGGTACGCGTTTACTGCGTTGAACAGAGTAGCGTTTTCGACATCGACAAGTGTGGCCCGGGTGGCAAGGACCGACTCTTTCGCAATATCGACACCAAGCTGAGACCGTCCGAAATCATACAGAAGCATGCTTGCCGACAGCGACAAACTTCCCGACAGTTCATCGGCCATCGACGGGTTGTTGTAGTTCAGGCTGCCGGCCCAATTCAAAACTGGCCGCAATGCCGCAATCGTCTGGGCAACGTCTTCGTCTGCGGCCCGCAACGTGGCGCGGTTCTGTTCAATAAGACCGCTGTTCTTGTATGTCGAAATCAATGCATCCGTCAGGGTCTCTGCCGCGACAGATGATGCCAACGCCGGGCTAAGCCCAGCCAAAGCAATCGCAATTATTTTTGGCAGCTGCACATCCGTACCTTTTTTTCAGGCCGGATCAGAATGAAAACTCCGGCGATCTTTCAAAACCCGGCAGTACCGGCGCACCTGCGTTAAATGCATAGCGCCACGTAACACCCTGATCAGACTTATATCCTGTTTTGACGGTGCCAAGATGCCCGTCGACAAAAACTGCAACAATTCGACCATCTTCCTTCAGCTGATCAATGATCGCGTCGGGAACCTCTGAAACCGCACCTTCAATCAGGATGACGTCATAAGGTTGATGCTTGGGCGCTCCTGCAGAGAGAGACCCTTCAAGAACCGCAACATTGTCGATGCCGGCTTCGCTGAGCATCGCTTCAGCTTCCGCACACATCTCAGCGGTATCTTCGATGGCGATGACCGCTTCCGCCATTTTCGCCGCAACGGCCGCAGAATAGCCGTGCAGACAGCCAATATCCAAAACCAGATCAGTCGGACCGATATCGGCTGCTTCGAGAATCTTGGCAAAAGTCCGCGGGTCGATCAGACCGCGACCATTCCCGAAATCCAGAATTTCGCCGGCATAGGCGGCTTCTCTCAGATGCGTCGGGACGAACTTTTCGCGCGGCACGCTGAGCATCGCGTCAATGATCGGAAAACTGGTCACATCAGAGGGTCGAACTTGCGTGTCGACCATCATTGTGCGGCGCGCGGGGAAGTCGCTCATTTACTAAACTCTTCAGTTCAGAATCGGTTCATCAAGTTCAACCACAGAACGTAGGCCCGAGCAATGCCCAACCGCCTTGCATGGCGGCAGACCTTGGGCTATCAGCAGCCGACTTCGGCGAGTTGGCGGAGTGGTGACGCAGCGGATTGCAAATCCGTGTACACCGGTTCGATTCCGGTACTCGCCTCCATTTGATTTCAAGCACTTAACGTGAAAGGCCCGCCGTTCGAGCAGGCCATTTTACATGACATTTTAC
>JAPPOI010000110.1 GCA_028818055.1 Boseongicola sp. | reverse complement strand
CAATCTCACCCTTGGCTGAGGTCGAAATGAACGCGATCGCCCAAATGCCTTTTCGCGGATATTGAACCAGGCATGCTTTATCAAAAGAGGTTTCGGATTGAGCAAACACCGTTTCGGCAATTTGCTTAAGACCATTATAGACCGACCTCACGACTGGCAGGCCTTGAACTAGACCTTCGGCCCAGCTGATCAACGATCGTCCAATAAGCCCCTTTGCGGCCCATCCCACGATAATCGTGAAGATTAAAAACAGAAAAACTCCGATGCCTCGGATGTTCAGGCCGACGTACTGATCGGGGCGCAACCATGCTGGAACAAAGGGAAGCACCCATCCATCGACCCACCCGGCAACTGTCCAGATCAACCAAAGGGTCAATCCGATGGGCGCGATAACCACCAGGCCGGTTAGAAACGAAGCGCGAAACGACGCAAACAGACTGCGGCGCTTCTTCGGGCTCTCGTCGTCTTCTTCGAAGGGCTTACTCATAGGCACTATCTTGTTGTCAGCGATACCCTAAGCATCGAGTGTCAGCACGACAATCCCACGAACGGTAAGTTCGTCCACTTTTATCTGATCATGTGAGTGCTTTTGCGATCTGTGCCGCCAATCGCGCATTATTCAGCACCAACGCGATATTGGTTTCCAGCGACTTGCCGTTTGTCAGCTCGTAAAGTCGCTGCAACAAAAACGGTGTCACACCTTTTCCGGTCAATCCAAGTTGCTCGGCCTCGCCGGTGGCCTGTTTGATGAGCGGTTCAAGGTATTTCGCCGAGAGTTCGTCTTCTTCCGGCACCGGGTTGGCAACAAGCTGGCCACCACTCAATGACATTTCCGATCTCAGCCGATGCATGTTGGCGACTTCTACGGCCGAGTCCACACGAAGCGGGGCAGGTAGGCCGGATTGGCGCGACCAGAATGCAGGAAACTGATCTTGACCAAAGGCGATGACTGGGACACCGAGTGTCTCAAGCACCTCTAATGTCTTTGGAATGTCCAAAATGGCTTTGGCACCCGCTGCAACCACGGTGACGGGGGTTGTCGCAAGCTCTTGCAGGTCAGCGGAAATATCAAAGCTGGTTTCAGCTCCCTTATGGACGCCACCGATACCGCCTGTTGCAAAGACTTCAATACCCGCGAGACGCGCGGCAATCATCGTGGCGGCAACTGTGGTCGCACCTGTTCCGCCAGATGCAAGGCACGCCGCGAAATCCGCACGAGAAAGTTTCGCCACGCCTTTGCGTTGGGCAAGATCGTCCAGAACGTCTTCAGACAGACCAATGTTGATTACACCGTCGATGACCGCGATTGTTGCTGGGACTGCGCCTTCTGCACGAACAGCGTTTTCTACGTGCTTGGCGGTTTCCACGTTCTGAGGAAATGGCATGCCGTGGGTTATGATCGTCGATTCAAGTGCGACGATGGCTTTACCTGCCTTCTTGGCTGCCTGAACTTCAGGCGTGTAAGCAATTTCGGCTCTCATAAGGCCACATCTCCGGATACATAGGCCGCCGCTGCCTTTAAAGCGGCTTCCAGTGCCTTCTGCCCGGCCTCACCACGAGACTGAGCCGCCATATGGGCTGCCATGAATGTGTCACCGGCACCGGTTACGCGTGTCACGAGCACTTCAGGAGGTTCTGCGGTCAAGACATCGTCCGACGTGGCGTGTGCTGCCGTCTTTCCTCCGTTTGTAACCAAAGCTTCTGCTGCACCGAGCTTCAGGAGGCGCTCAGCCGCTTCAGGAGCAGATCCAAAGGTTTGCTGACACAGCAATCCCGCTTCTTCGAGGTTCACGTAGATTGTCGCGTTGGCGCATTGGGTCAACGGCAGAATTCTTTCAGCTTTGCCGGGTGATGCGGGTGCAACCCGAAGGTCTGCCGCCGCAAACGCCGGGCTTTTTGAAATATCGGTCAGAAGCTCAGTTGTCAGGTTTCCATCAAGTGCAATCTGGCCGGAGTAGGGTGCATCGTGGGCGCCAAGTCGACCGTCGATGAGCGGCGTTAGGATTTTGTCGCCTGCGGCCTCAAGCGAATGGGCATCGGCGATTGCGGCAATTAGCCCGTTGGCTCCTTCAATCGCCATGTAGCGGTCGGTCGGCAGATCCTGGGATCGGTAAACATAGTCGGTGTTCATACCCATCTTTTGAGCAGAATTGACCAACTCATCGCCTTCTGGGTCGCGACCAATCGCGGTCAACAGAACGGGTTCCATGCCAAAGCGTCTGAGTGTCATAGCAATGATCATGGCTACGCCACCGGGAATGCGCGTAATCCTGCCCGGAACGTCCGCGCCGACGCGCATAGAGGCGCTGGAACGCCCAATGATGTCCCAAAGCATGGAGCCAATACAGATGACGGTTTGCTGGTCGCTCATGCGCCCGGTTTGGCGCGTCGCATCTGGGAAGGCAAGACCGTTAGAGGACCTTATCGATCCCTTAGTCGATCACCTTTCGGATCAAATGGCGGCTCAGGAAGTATGCGCGCTGCATGTGCCTGCCCCAAGATGGCAACTGATAGTTCCGTTCCCGGGGTTGCGCGGTCAGCCGAGATATAGGCCAGCCCCAACGATTTTTCGACGGTATAGCCGTAAGCTCCTGAACTGACTTGACCAACTGGCGTTCCGTCATGAGCAAAGACCGGCTCTCCACCAGATGCGTCAGCTTCATCAGCGTCAATTTCCAGCAATACCAGTGTTTCACGGGCGGGCGTTTCAGCGATGGATAGCCATGCGTCCTTGTTCAGGAAATCCTTGTCGGCCTTGATCAACCTGTCCAAGCCACATTCATGCGGCCAGTATTCTGGTGAATAATCACGACCCCAAGAGCCGTAACCTTTTTCAAGTCGCAAACTCATCAGGGCACGACTGCCGACGGGGCCGGCATCAAATTCTTTTCCAGCCTCTAACAGGGCTTGGTAGAGAGCGAGTTGGTCAGCCTCGGCGCAGTGCAGTTCCCATCCAAGATCACCGGTGAAAGAAACGCGTACAGCCAGACACTCAACGCCCGCAACGGTTATTCGTTTGGATCGCATAAACGGGAATGCTTCGTTTGACAGGTCTGCGTTCGTCAAACGCTGCAGAATTTCACGCGACTTTGGACCTGCCACGTTGAAGCCGCAGACCGCCTCGGTCTGGCTTTCGAAAGTGGTGTCCGGGGGCAGGGGGATCGAGCCAAAGAAACGCTGATGAAAGCGCTCGGCCATACCAGAGCCGATAATCCAGAATTCGTCTTCATCCAGTCGGGTGACAGTGCAATCGCCCGCAATTCCACCGCGTTTACCAATCAATGGCGTCAGGCATGAACGCCCGACGGTTGTCGGCATTCGGTTGGCAAACAGGCCGTTAAGCCAGTCTTCTGCACCCGGTCCTTTGACGCGATACTTTGCAAAGTTCGAAATATCGAGGATGCCAGCACGATCGCGAAGCATCCGACATTCACGACCTACCGGTTTCCACCAGTTTTGACGGGTGAATCCATAGGTCTCTTCAGTTGGTTCGCCTTCGGCGGCAAACCAAAGTGGATGTTCCCATCCATAGTTCAATCCAAAATGTGCACCCAATTGCTTTTGTAGCTCATAAGCTGGACGCACTCGGACAGGGCGGCCAGCTTTGCGTTCTTCATTTGGGAAATGTATCTTGAATCGGTGGGCGTATTGATCGCCCACGCGGGCCTTGGTGAAATCTGTACCAGCCCAACATCCAAAGCGAGCCATGTCCCATCCGAAAAGGTCCAGGGTCGGCTCACCTTCAACCATCCATTCCGCTGCCAAACGTCCCAGCCCACCGCTTTGACTGAACCCTGGAATGATACCGCAACAGCAGAAATAGCCATTCATTTCCGGCACCGGGCCGAACAAGGCCGAGCTATCTGGAGACCAGATCATCGGACCGTTGATAACGCGTTTGATGCCTGCCTCACCCACGGCCGGAACCCGGTCAATGGCGCGCATCATGTTTTCCTCGATACGCTCAAGATCATCGGGGAACAGTTCGTGACCAAACCCTTGAGGTGTTCCGTCCTCCGCCCAGAACCGCACATCGCGTTCGTAGGCACCGACAAGAAGGCCTTTGCCTTCCTGTCGGAGATAGTATTCTCCATCCCGATCGGCGACCGAAGGTAGACGCCTGTCCAAGTTTGCGATTTCATCGATCATCTCGGTCACAAAATATTGGTGCTCGGTGGGAAGCAGCGGCAATTCCAAACCAGCCAAAGCCGCAACTTCACGTGCCCAAAGACCGGCAGCATTAATGACCCAGGGCGTTTTGATATCGCCGTTGTCGGTTCGAACAATCCATTGGCCATCCGGTGTCTGTTCGGTTCCTGTCACGGGCGTAAACCGGTGGATTTCTGCCCCCATTTGCCGGGCGCCGACAGCATAGGCGTTTGTCACTCCAGACGGATCGACGTTTCCACCATCTGGTTCAAACATGATGCACTTAATGCCATCGTAATCGACAAGTGGGTGAAGCCGTTCTGCCTCGTCGCGGGACACTTCATGAAAATTCATCCCATAACGACGCGCTTTGGCTTCTTGCAGACGAAGTTGGTGAACCCGTTCTACGGTTTGAGCAAGATAAAGCGACCCCGGCTGAAAAACACCGCAACTTTGGCCCGTTTCAGCTTCCAGTTCCTTGTAAAGGTTCATGGTGTAATGCTGGAGACGAGAAATATTGGTCGTATCGTGCAATCCGTGAATATTGGCTGCCGCATGCCACGTCGATCCGCTGGTCAATTCCGAGCGCTCGAGCAAAACCACGTCCGTCCAGCCAAACTTGGCCAAGTGGTAAAGTATCGAACACCCGATCACGCCACCACCAATGACCACTGCCTGTGCTTGATCGCGCATGTTACCTCCACCGCTTTTTGTTGGGGCGAATGGCCCTCGAGACATCAACTCTGTTAGGACATAGGGCTTCTGGTCCGTTTACGTCATAAAAAGACGCAAACTGTCACCTGGTTGGTTCTTGTTAAGGATCAGACCGGGTCGCTCAGAAGCCTGGTGAGAGACGAAAAAAGACAATCAGGGCCGACAAGGCCCAGCGCTGCAGTACGGATCGCAGCGGTCCGTTCTTTTCCAAGAACTGGTCCGGCAAATCGCTCAAACTTTTCGGTGATCTGGGCTGGCGTGAACGGCGCGTCCGGTCCGCCCTTGGCGCTCATGTCACCCGAACTCAGCACGCGTCCATCGTTGGTTGTTATTTCGACATCAGACCATCTGCCATCAGGAAAACGCGCCTCGTGGCGCTCGACGAAGTGCAACTCTGTCAGATCAACAAGCCGAGCAAGCGCCGGATCTGTCAGCGCTTCACCGGTTATTTCCTTAACTCCAACCTCACCACGCTCCAGCATCGC
>JAPPOI010000243.1 GCA_028818055.1 Boseongicola sp. | reverse complement strand
CGAGCGGCTGCAACGGCTACCGCGCAGGACGACGACCCCGAGGCCAGAGTTACACCAACCCCACGCTCCCATACGCGGACGCGCAACCGATTTTCGCTGGTTACCGATGCGAACTGGACGTTCGTACGCGCTGGAAAAAGCGGGTGATGCTCACTCTCCGAGCCCTTTGCCTCAAGCTCGCCGCTCTCGGCATCATCGACGAAGAACGTGCAATGAGGATTGCCCACGCCCGTCGCCACCGGGTTGCCCTCGATTGGGAGATTCAACGTGTCGACGTCTTCGGCCAATGGCACATCTTCCCAGCCAAGAAATGGTTCACCCATGTTTACGCGAATTTCGCCGTTGGGCATCGCTTCACAAGCCAGAAGTCCGCGCTCTGTTTCCAAAGCCAAGCCATCGCCGCCTGTTTCGTCGAGAAGATACCTGGCTACACAGCGGGTGGCGTTGCCACATGCTCCGGCCTCACTACCGTCGGCATTCAGAAAAGTCAGGCCGGCGGCGGCGTTACCATTCCCTTGATCAATCAATACAAGCTGATCGAAGCCAACCCCGCGATGGCGGTCTCCGAGTGCGCGGACAAGGGCAGTAGAAACAGTTCGGCCGCCGTTACGGCGGTCAATGACGACAAAGTCGTTGCCTAGGCCGTGCATTTTCATGAACGGCAGGCCCTTCTGAACAGAATCCCGGCTCATCCGCTGCCATATACGCCTGCGGCCTAACGCTGCAAAGGGTCTGCGGGCTTATTCTATGATTTCCGTGGCCAATCGAAGCCTTTTGGCTTCTTTCGCATCAATGATCCACATATCCTCAAACGGGACTTTGTAGGCAGCCTCATTCACGCGCTGAAATCCAAAGCTGGCCCAGTAAGGTTGGTCGATACGAAACCCAAGTTCAGGGTCTTCCATCGAATGCAGACCCAGAGTCGCTTCACTACCAATGAGCCGTTGGCGACCAGTGATGAAAATATCCACACATGCTGAAAAACAACCGGCAATAACCATCGTGTTCATCCGCTTTTCCGCAATTTCACGCCCAATCTGGTGAGCGGCGAAAAGATCACCCCCGGGGCTTTGAGTAATAACCAGACCGTCTAGATCTTCGAGTTCAGACATCACCTGGAAAAAATATGCCGTGTCGCGGGTGATATCGCCATCAAGAACAAGGAAGAAACTGTCGTCACCAACGTCTTCGATGAAGAGATTCCCGCCAACTGCTCGGGCCGATTCACTAACCAGCAGGCCTCCGGGTGCGGCGCAGGCTGTCAAAAGCATAAAGCTCAGTAGGCTTGAGAAAAATTTTGACATGAGCGGCAGCCTGTTTGGGAATTCAAATTAGCCTGTCGCGCACGGAGGAGGAAAGTCAACCGAGCCTCAGAAATGTTCTTAAAGGCGTGTCTATTTTCACTTGACGCACCTAACTGCGCCGAGTAGGTCCGGCGCTCGAGTGGGCCGTTAGCTCAGTTGGTAGAGCAACTGACTTTTAATCAGTGGGTCGCAGGTTCGAATCCTGCACGGCTCACCACTGAAACTCTCCTATATTGTGCCGCTCATTTGCGACTTGTGCGCTTTGCAGGTCGGGCTCGTTCTGAAATGTGACGACACTCGACTACTGGTCTTCACTGCATTTGTATTCGGCATTCGAAAGCCAATCGGGATTGATTTCAACACCCCATCCCGGCGATTCCGACACATGGGCCATACCATCTGAGATCACGTATGGATTGGTTTGAAACAGGTCCTGTTGCCAAGGGTAGTAGTCGGCGCCTTCGATTGAGAACTCCAGGTAGCGGCCGGCATTGGGAAGTGCGCGTAACAGATGCATCGTGAACAGCGTTACAAGTGAAAGGTTGGCGCAATGCGGTGTGCAACTTAGCCCAGCGTCTTGTCCCATTTGGGCAACCAGAAGCGTACGAGCGATGCCACCCATATAGAGTATGTCAGGTTGGATGATGTCGACGGCATTCATTGCGATCATACGCTTCCAATGCTGCAGATCCCAATCTTGTTCGCCGCCGGTAACGTTGATGGAGAGTGCGCTGGTGACCTGTGCCGTCTGCTCCATCTCCCAGTACGGGCAGGGCTCTTCGAAGTGTTCGTAGCCTTCGCCTTCCAGCATCCGCCCGACCTCAATCGCGCGGCTGGGGCTGAAGCCTGAATTGCCATCGACCAGAAGTGAGACATCTGGGCCAAGGCCACTTCGAATCTCAGGGATGATTTCTTCAGTGCGCCCTTCCCACTCGTCGATGTCTTGTCCGCATTCCGCACCGACGCGCACTTTGAACGCGTCAAACCCGTGCTCATCGCGAAGCTTTCTTAGGCGCTCGGATTCTTCTTTGGGAGTAATGTCTCTGCGCATGGAAGAGGCGTAGGCGCGTATTGGACCGGCAGACCCGCCAAGAAGTTCAGCGACGGGCTTCTCCGCCGCTTTCCCGCGCCAATCCCAAACTGCGGTGTCCAAACCGGCCATCGCGCGGCAAAGATAAGTTCCGGGGAACTTGTGCTCGCGCCTTGGGATCTCATCAATGCTGTCCTCGAGGGCATCCATACCGCGCCCCAACGCCCATGGCGCAACCTGGCGATGGAGAATTTCACACGTGATATCGCTGTTGTAGGTGGAAACTTGCCCCCAACCGGTCGAACCGTCCTCTGCGGTGACCCTGACAAAACCCACCATTGGCGATGCAAATGTTTCGAGCTTTCGAATTCGTGGGCCAGTATCGTCTTTTCCACGATTGTACCCGATTGGAACCGCCCCTGACGGTGAATAAGGCAGTGTCATACGTCCTCCATGATCAGATCGGCGGCCCGGTGAGCCAACATCATTGTCGGTGCATTCGTGTTCCCCGATGTGATGTTCGGAAACACAGAGGCATCGACAACTCTGAGCGCATCGGCGCCATGAACTTTAAGCCGTGGGCAAACCACCGAGGAATTTTCGTCAGGACCCATTCGGCAAGTACCGATCGGGTGAAATACGGTGCTGGCCCGGGCGCGGAAGTCGGCGAGAATGTCATCCGAATTCATGTTTCGGAGATCGCTGCCAATCGGCTGTTCAACAAGGTCCGATAGCGAAATGGTCCTCATCAGTCGCTGGCAAAGCAGGCCTCCAGCCACGATCTGGTTATGGTCCGCTTCATTGGACAATGAATTGGGTTGAATGAGCGGAGGCGCCGCCGGGTCCGCGCTGCTGATATCGATGCGACCACGGCTTGTTGGCCGTGTTGGATTGAACCCAATGATGAAACCTGGAAACGGGTCAGGCTGTATTACTGTGCGGGTCCCCTTCGGTGTCGTCGTGTAGGTGACAGGGTTGAAATATAATTGCTGATCCGGAGTCTCCAGGTTTGGAGCCGACCGGAAGAACCCGCCACACTGGTTGACCGAAAGCGAAAGCGGACCGCGACGCGTGAGTGCGTACTTCAGTGCGACCATCAGTTTGCCCAGCAATGGTGCCAACTGGTTGTTCAATGTTGGTTTTGTCGACTTGAAAAAATAGTCGATGCCGACGTGGTCCTGAAGATGCCCGCCGACATTGGGGTTATCCATGACTGGGACGATGCCGTGCGACTTAAGTGGATCGGCGGGCCCAATTCCCGAACGCTGCAAAATGTTGGGTGAGGAAACCGCGCCTGTTGCCAGAATGACTTCCTTGCCGACTTTGAAGCTTTGCATTTGACCGTTGATGCGCGCCTTCACGACGTTGGCTTTTCGGCCCTCGAAACCGATGCTTTCAACAATCGCGTGCGTCAAAAGCTGGACGTTAGGGCGCTTCAGAGCCTGCTTCATGTGTGAACGCGCGGAATGCATACGCCGACCGTTGCGAGTGTTTATTTGATAGGCCGCAGCACCTTCTGGTTTGGGGCCATTGAGGTTGTTGGTTGTTGGCAGTCCAAGTTCGTTGGCGGCCGCGAAGAAATATTGGTTAACAGAATGGATTTGGTCCGAGACATCCTGAACAGAAAGCGGTCCGTCGCCCGACGTAGAGCCATCGACTGCAACTTGGGATTCGATCTCGTCGTAAGCTTGCCGAACAGTTAGCCAATCCCATCCCGTGGCCCCGGCACACACCCAATCTTCGAAGTCACTGGGAAGACCCCGTGCGTAAACCATGGCGTTGATTGCACCGGAACCCCCAACGCCTTTTCCACGCGGCCAATACCCTCGACGACTGTCTAATCCCGGATCAGGCTCAGTCTGGTACATCCAATTCACGGATGGGTCGTAGAAACAGCGTCCATACCCGAGTGGCAGCGCAATCCAGGGCGATCGTCCACGTCCGCCAGCTTCCAAAACCAATACTTTGTGGCGCCCCGATGCGCTTAGTCGTTCAGCCAGAATGCATCCTGCAGAACCGGCGCCAACAATGATGTAGTCGAATTCCACTACGCAGCCCACATGCCAGCATGAAAATCTGTTCTTGGACTTTTACAGAACAGATTTTCAAAACCAATGCGAGACAATCAAAGGAGCGCCTCGAAAAGAGCGCGCGTGTTGGCTTCAGTCATTTCGACAGGGTTGCCGCCAGTTGAGGGATCGCGAAGCGCGTCAGACACAAGACGATTGATGTCCGGATCGGACACACCAAGTGCGGTAAGGTTCTTTGGAATACCTAGCGACGAATTCAGCTCGTCAACATATGCGCGAAACCCATCGAATCCACCCGCAATTCCCAGGTAAGCGGCTGCGCTGTCGAAACGGTCACGAATAGCATCGGCATTGAACTTCAGGACTTCGGGCATGCAAACCGCGTTGGTCGTGCCGTGATGGGTGTGGTGGTGCGCGCCGATCGGATGCGAAAGAGCATGGATGGCTCCAAGACCCTTCTGGAATGCGGTCGCGCCCATTGCTGCTGCACTCATCATATGCGCACGCGCATCGATGTCGCCACCATCTGCATAAGCGCGGGGAAGGTTGTCTTTAACAAGTCGCATGCCTTCCAATGCGATTCCTTGGCTCATCGGATGGTAGTGAGGGCTGCTATACGCTTCGACACAGTGCGCAAAGGCGTCCAGACCAGTTCCAGCGGTTATGTGCTTGGGCATACCCACAGTCAGTTCAGGATCGCAAATCACCACTGATGGCAGCATTTTGGGGTGAAAGATGATCTTTTTCTCGTGAGATTCCGAGTTTGTGATCACCGAAGCTCGACCAACTTCCGAACCTGTCCCTGCGGTGGTCGGAACAGCAACGATCGGGTGAATTCCATCTGGGTCAGCGCGGGTCCACCAATCACCAATATCTTCAAAGTCCCACATCGGCCGCGTTTGGCCGGCCATGAATGCAAGTGTTTTACCGAGATCGAGCCCGGAGCCACCGCCAAAGGCGATTACGCCGTCAAATCCGCCATCGCGATAGACCTTAAGTCCGTCTTCCACGTTATTGTCATTTGGGTTTGGATCGACATCCGCAAACATCGAGCGACCTCGCCC
>JAPPOI010000121.1 GCA_028818055.1 Boseongicola sp. | reverse complement strand
CTCGTAATACGGATCTCAAAATCTCTAAACACTATTCCCGGTTCACAAACACAGGGGACCGCGAACGCGAGCCAATCATCGATCTCCGTAATCTCAATGCACATGCGCAACCACGCTCAAGTCGCCTTCAAGGAAATGAAGCTGAATCTCGAGTTCCTGACCGGGTACAAGATCTCTTTTCAGACGGGCTAGAAAAAGCCGCTGATGGAATGTTTCCAGGTTCAACGTCTCGTTGGGCGGTATCGTCAGTATTTCAAGATCGACGTTCTTGCCCGGCGTGACTGCGGTATCGATTCTTGAGCCTTCCGCTTCGGCGCTGGATACGCTCTTAAGATGAAGGGCTGTTTGCCCTTGATTGACTATGAGTAGCTGGACCTGGGTATCCTCACCGGCGTTCGCGGCGACGATCCGAACACTTTCCACCCGAACGCCGTTGCCAATGTCAATTTCGGTATCCGCCGTCGCGGTCGAACCGATTAAGAATAACGCTACGATGAACCCTGTCGCTGCGAGCCAAAGCACCAAAAATCTGTTGCCGCTAGGACTAGATGGGAAGGCTCTCATCGATCGATCGATATTGGCCATGTTTTCACCAGTCTGAGTGAGCCTGCCCGCCCAGACCGAAATCCGGGCGGGCGACGTAGTCGAAGTCAGGTCTTTTGGCCTGGACTCGCCTAAAACAGGACTTTCATCCCTATGGCGAAGAACCACGCTTCCACATCTTCGCCTTCTTCGCGCGCAAAGTCGGCCGTCTCTCCGAACTTGCGCTCCCAGACCACCCCGACATAAGGGGATAGCAACCGGTCGAGGATGTCGTAACTCAATCGCAGACCGACCTCGGCGGAGCTAAAACCGCTGCCGACCCCCATCTTCCGATCGTCGGAAAACGCGACGTTCAGATCCGCCGATGGCGTCAGGGTTATCCGGTTGGTCAGAAGCAACTCATACTCTGCATCAAGCCGTGCCGACGCATCGCCCTTGTCGCTGCCGAACAGATCGGCGTCTACCTCGATCCATTGTTTGGCGAGGCCGGTCAGTCCCAGTACGCCATAGAGCCGACTTTTGCCCTTGGGCGTATCCGCCCGGACACCGGCTTTCACATCGAAGAAATCCGATACAGGCATCTGGAGAACAAGACGGTTTTCGAGAGTCTCGAACTTCCGTTCGTTTGTGTCGTATTCACCCTCGCTGAGCAATCTGAGTTTCAGTTCGTCAGTGCCGACAAAGGTATCCCCATTCCAGACCAGGAGTTCTTCGCTTTCATCGCCGACGCGATGTTCGAATTCCTCAAGCTGGAAGCCGTAGTAGACGAGGTTTGTCTCCTGGGCGGAAACTGGGGTGGCGGCCAGCGCCGCAACGACGGCACCGGCGACCAGAAATGATTTGATACGCATAATCATTTCTCCGCTTTCTGGATTTCACGGGCAGGAGTCGTAGTCGACGCTTCGGGTCCGCCTTCCACGATGACCTTGCGGAACATGCCCGAGGCCGCGTGGTAGGACAGGTGGCAGTGGAACGCCCACTGACCGGGCGCGTCGACCTCTGTCTCCATATAGACCGTGGTGCCCGGCGATACGCTGACCACGTGCTTGATCGGATTCCACTTCTTCGCGCCCGTATCGAGGATCGACCACATACCGTGCAGATGCATCGGATGGGTCATCATGGTCTCGTTGACGAACTTGAACCGCACCCGTTCGCCGTATTTGAGCCGGATCGGTTCCGCGTCGCCGTATTTAACGTCGTTCAGGGACCAGAGATAGCGTTCCATATTTCCAGTGATACGGATTTCGATTTCCCGCGTCGCCGGACGATGCTCGTAGAGCGGCTTCTGGGCTTTCAGGTCGGCGTAGGACAGGAATTTTCCACCATTTGCCGCTTTCGGCGCGAGACCGCTGCCCGCCGCATAGAATGCATCCGATTTCTTCGCTCCTATACCACCATGAGCCGAGTGGTCCATGCCTTTCATGCCGGAGTGATCCATCGGCTTTTTCATAGCCGAGTGATCCATGCCCTTCATGTTGGAATGATCCATCGGCTTTTTCATCGCCGAGCGGTCCATGCCCTTCATCGACCCGTGATCCATCCCTTCATGGGCCATGCCCATATCGGCCATGGTCAGCAGCGGCGACTTGCGTAGTTTGGGTACATCTGCGGTCATGCCGGCCCGGGGCGCCAGCGTGCCACGGGCATAAGCTGTCCGGCCCATTGATTCGGCAAAGATCGTATAAGCGCGATCCTCGGTCGGCCGGACGATGACGTCATAGGTTTCAGACACGGCGATGCGAAGCTCGTCGACCGTTACCGGACGCACATTGTTGCCGTCCGCATTCACGACGGTCATCTTCAGACCCGGAATCCGGATATCGAAATAGGTCATCGCCGACGAGTTGACGAACCGCAGCCGGACCCGCTCACCCGGTTTGAAGATGCCGGTCCAGTTCTGTTTGGGCCCTTTGCCGTTGATCAGCGGCGTGAAACCCTGAACATCTTCGATGTCGGTCGGCATCATCCGCATGTCGCCCCAGTCGCTCCTGTCCGACAGTGTTGCACTGAGACCCTTCTCGGAGAGATCCTTGAAAAAATCGCCGGCCGTCCGTTGTTTGCGGTTGTAATAGTCAGGCATCATTTTGAGATTACGCATGATGCGATCACCTGAATGCCGATGCTTGTCGGCCAGCTGGACCACGTATTCCCGGTCGTAACGGAAAGGCTCGCGATCTTTGGGTTCGATAACGATCGCCCCATAGGCGCCATCGGGTTCCTGAAAGCCGGAGTGGCTGTGGTACCAGTAGGTACCTGCCTGCACGATCGGGAATTTGTAGGTAAACGTCTCGCCCGGTTTGATGCCGTCAAAACTGATCGTCGGTACGCCGTCCTGCTGATAGGGCAGGATCAGGCCGTGCCAGTGGATGGACGTCGTCTCCCGCAGGTTGTTCTTGACGTTGATCGTGACCTCTTCCCCTTCCTTGAATCGCATGACGGGGCCGGGAGAGGCGCCGTTATAACCGATGCCCTCCTTGACGAAGTCACCGGTGTCGATTTTCACCCGATCGACGGTGAGGTTGTAGGTGCCGGCCTGGGCCCCGATGGGGACAGCGGCGATAAAGGCGGCGGCGATGAACCGACGCGCCATGGATTTGCTGTAACGCATTGCTTTGGTCTCCTGAATTAAAAGGCGGCGCACCCCGCCGGGGGCGCGCCTACGCGTTATTTGACGGTGAGTTCTCCGACCATGCCGGCGTCGTAGTGTCCGGGCACGTTGCAGGCGATTTCGAAAGTGCCTGCCTTGGAAAACTTCCACACGATTTCGCCGCTTTTCCCCGGTTCCAGCAGCGCGCTGTTCGGATCGTTGTGCTCCATCGTCTTACCGCCGCCCATATCCATTTTCATTTTGGCATGGTTGATCTTGTCCGCTTCGAGAACCCCGTGATCGACCATCATCATCATTTCCTTCTGATGGCCCTTGTGCATCGCGGGCGTGCCGATATTGAACTCGTGCACCAGTTCGCCTTTGTTGTGGATCACGAAACGGATTGTCTCGCCGGCTTTCACCGTGATCTTTTCTTGGGAATAGCGGTTCTCGGTCATGTCGATCTCGAGCGTGCGCGAAACGTCCGCTTTCTTGCCGGGTTCGCCCGCCGCATTGCCGTGGCCGTGGGCATGGCCGTCGCCATGGCCCATTTTGGGTTTCATTTCGCTGGCAGAGCTATGGCCACCGGAACCGTGGCCGCCGCCGTGGCTTCCCGCCGCCATCGCACCTGCCGAGATTGATAGGGACAGAGCAACTGCAACTGTCAGGATTGTTTTGGATTTTGAATTTTCACTACGACGCATGTCGATTTCTCCTTAATTCGGATGTCGATTGGTTGAGCTCTCAGCGGCCGAACGCATAGGCGCGGCATGAAGGACGCCAAAGAGCGTCAGTCATGTATTCGGCGGATGAACCGCAGAAGTTACAGGAGAGCTATTTAGGTAGTGGAGAAACCGCTTCGCGGGACTGGAGGATCAAACTCCAGGTGCTGAGCCCGCATCGCAACACCATCCGCAAACCAGACGTGCTTTCGGAAGATTTCGTTTGCGAATGTTGTCGGAATTACTGGTGTTCCAACGAACGTGGGAACGCAGGCAGTCGACCCGCAATGGGTCAAGGCATGACCAACGCCAGAATGGTCACCGGTGTCGGAATGTCCGTGGTTCTCATGGTCAACAAGTTGACTTGAGGATGATTGAGAATCGTGGTGTTGAGCATGCAGACTGGCCGCGAAGGAATACGGCCCGAGGAAAATTGCGAACACGAGCACAGCGGAAAGCAACACCCTCAGCACACTTGCCGACAGCCGTTGTCTCTTTCCAACAATATCCAAGCTATCAATCTCGAACATGAATTCTCGCTTTCACACGACTAAATCTAAGCGGGCTGGACCCGAGATTCAACCAAATATCATCCGCGCCCCCTAAAACGCGATATTTTTCAATCGGATAGGTCTTATTAATCCGCGATTACGCGTATTGATCTTGACCTCCGGTTGATGCTCGGAACCTACCTAGAGGTTCCACCTACCGGAGGGTCAAGCGTTTGCGAGCGGAATTTCAACGGCTGCAACTTTCAGCCAATTGTACCGGGGGGCATGCAGCGGATCCATATGAGCAAAAGACACAGCAGTCACCCTCTCGAGGTTGCAAAACAGCACCGCACCCCATGCAGTCATAAAACCACTGGCATGCGTTTGTTGGCATCACTTCTGTCTCTTTGTGGCTAGAAGGGGACCAGATCCAGCGTCACCAAAACCTGACCGCTCATAACCATTTTCAGACCTATGTTTCCAACAATTGATTTTCGGTTATTTAAAGAAAGTCGGGGCGCTTGACCTGCCAGCCGGGAGAGGCCCTCTTATGGCCCAAAGGGAACAATAACTTTCATGGATTTCAGTTTTCAGGCTTTCGTTTTTCTGCCGTTAGGGCTCGGCCTTCTCGGTTTCATTGAACCTTGCACGATTGGTGGCCACCTCATTTTTCTGGGGACACAAGAAACACGTTCGCGCAGAGAGAAAATTTCTGCGGCGATGGTCTTTGTTTTCGCCCGCGTATTAGTGATGGGTATGATTGGTGCCTTGATGGCTTTTCTTGGCCAGAAGTTAATCGACGTGCAAACCGGGTTCTGGCTAATCTTCGGAATTTTCTATCTTGTAATTGGATTGGCTTATTTTTTGGGCCGAGCGGAATACTTCAAAAAGAAAATCGATATGGCGCCAAAGACATGGAAGCAAGTACAGAGCCCCTTCATTCTCGGGCTCGCTTTCGGGCTCAATATCCCGGCCTGCGCTGCCCCCATCATGTTCGGCCTCCTTGGCTTGGCAGTGACAACGGGAACGTTCTTTTCCGGCTTTTCGATGATGGCACTTTTTGGCCTTGCTCTTTCAGCACCTCTCTTGGT
>JAPPOI010000152.1 GCA_028818055.1 Boseongicola sp. | reverse complement strand
GAGTTTCATTTAGGGTCTCTTTCTCAGAAAGTTTTGTCAGCTGTTATGGGCACGGCGAGGTAATTCCAGCCATCGTAGCCATCGAGAAGCCGGTAGTTATTGTCTTCGTAGCTTCCGGGGAAAAATACTACGAGCCTGCCAGAAACCATGGGGGCCAAGCGGTCCACGACATCTTTGACTTTTACAAATCCAAACAAACTGCCAACGCCAGAAATCGCGATAACAAATTTCTGAGGCGGCTTTAGCTCCGATATTCGGCGCTCAAAATCTTTCGCAAGGTGATCTAGATACTTAGGGTATATTGTCGCCAGCAAGTCTGGTTTTTCAAAATATGATTTTGCATATCGCTGTGATGTCAACCACTCAGCGAATGTGTCCGTAAGATCGTGCAGGTACCAATCGTGGCCGGCTTGTCGAGAAGCGAGCTCGAACTCATCAATTTTGGTCCTCAGCGCGCGCTCCTCAGTCTCGTGATAGACACAAAAGATTACCCGCTGCGCCGCAGCGGCGTCATCTCGCCACGGTACCGAGATGAACTGGGAGTAGGATCTAGTTAGGCGCTTTACTCGGCTCATCACAGCCACTCCCTATCGGTATGTTTTTGAAGACTTGGGAATGAAACCTCGAAAACATCGCCGATATGGTTGACGCTAATCCATCCTTTTTGTGCCGCTTGTTGTGCTAACTCAAGCGACCGCTCTGCGCTGCAGTCTAGAAGCTTAGCGTGGGGGCTGCCAAAAAGTGAAAGCCCTCTTAAGCCCGCCAGGTGCCCCAGAAAAACAGCATACGCGGCGTTTCCCGGCGTTGGATCTGCCCTGCGGCGGATTTTCACGGCACGACCGGAAAGGTGCCCAGCCTTTGTCCAAGACGAGTTTAGATTTTGTGCTGTTGATTTTAACGTCGCTACGCTGAATCGGTTCGGAAAAACAGTTTCAATGTGCGTTTCCATTGACTCGCGTGAAATGGTAGTTCCTTCGGGCGTCGAGAGAATAAAAGGGGCAGACGATCTTAAAAGGGCATCCCGCGCGTACGCACACTGAAGTGCAAGCAGCGCTTGACCGTCGACTTCTCGCTCCCAAAAAAATCTCAGACCGCGAAAAACCAACAAGCTGGGGTCAAGTCCGTACAGGTCGGCAAGGTGCCGATATGTCAGCATTCGTGTTTTGGCAGATCTCTTTCCAAGTGCATTTTGTTCAATAATCGCCATTCGGTATTGATCACGTGCAGCAAAAGGGTCTTGGACCACTTCAAAAAGCCTTTGGAGTTCGTCGACCATGATTGTGCGAGAGGCGTGCGCACCGCCTGCTTCACCACTAAACCCGTAGATCTGGAGGTTCGCCTCCTTGTTGTATGCGTCAGATCCGTTATTCATTGTGAATGCCTGTGACGTATGGGTTGAGTAAAACGATCTGTTGATCTTGCGGTTTCCTGGCGCCTGGATCGGTATCGAGTCCCAAACGTTTCAGAGCATAGTAGAGCAGAGCGCGTCGAACCTTGATTTTCGCCCTGCCATCGCGCATCCCATAGTCAAGCGCGATCACCTTCTTCTGGTTCTCGGAGAGTTCAGGGTGAGGGGCAATCTCAAGCGTGACGTGCTCTTGCCAATCCGCATCGGCTGCATCCGTGGCTCCGCTGGCTTCTACTCCGCGCGTCTTGATGATGCGCGAAAGCAAAAAGTCCTTGAAGGCCTCGTCAGTCTTGCAGAAGGCCCGGGTGTGCCACCGAAAGCCATCGAACCCAATGGCGTGGGGCGCGATCCACCGCCAGCTCGGTTCCGGGCGCGAGAGGGACTGATACTTCACCTCGATCGCTTCAGAGCGGCGGATTGCACCGACAACCGATCGCAGTGTCACGGGGTTAACACCACGGGCCGGAGTGGGCGCGGCGTCATAGGCTGGTAGTTCAGCAATCCATGCGTCGTCGCTGTCCATGAGACCGTCAGCCAGAGATCGAAGCTGTGCGAGGTAGCGGCTAGCATCTGGTTTCAGGAACTGAGCAGCATAATCGGGACCTCGGACGTACGTCCGCGCACTCTTGTCGTAGACCATGTTGTCCGGAGCCAGACCGATATAGCGGTTCAGATCGGCGGACGCCTGGTTCACCGATAGTCCAAACTGCTCCATCAAATCGCTGCGGTTCACATGCCCCTCCCAAAACAATCGGAACTCAATGAACTCGAGGCGCTGCGCGACTCCCCAACGAAGCTCCGATTTTTCGCTGCTCAACTCGCCCTCCCATCGCTCCATACGCACGAAAACTATGCGCGCACAATTATTGGGCTCACGCTACGATAGCCGCGAAATCCTGAGTATTCAATCGGATTTCAGTCGTTTTCCGCGCTCAGATTTTCGACGAAGATACGCAGGCTTACTGGCTTCTAGTCGGGGCTCATAGGAGGCAAATGCTTCGGCTCGATCTGTCAAACGAGCGTTCAAGCGGCTTGCGCTGTACATTGCCTCTTTCGAAAACCGTGCACGTTCACGCCGCTTGGCATAGCGTTCAAGGGCCTCAACATTGGAGCGCAGCCAAGGGCTTTCCTTGGCGATGTCCCTTGCCTTCGCAATCACCTCGTCGACCTGGTCCCATTCGCCGCGCTCGGCATGGCTGCGTGCAGTTTCTTGCAGGTCAGAGATCAGGAGCTCTGTTACTCGGGCCGAGACAGTCTTGTTTGCCGCGACCGCGGCGAATGCAGCATCGTCAAGTGCGGGCACGGCAAGCATGGGATGTTGCATGGAATGCAGCTGGCCATCCTTGTCTGCGTATTCGAGCTCACAAGAAAGAAGTGGCGTGGAAGAGTTCAACATGTGCTTCGGAACGAAAACGCGGAATAGTGCCCAGACGTCGCCGCCCTCTGCGAGGTCAGGCAGCGCCCAGCCGGCTTTTCGCTGATGGAGCTTGTTGACGAGTTCAATCTCGACACCTTCCGCTGCAGTCGCCCTCAGGGTAAGTCGTGTGGCGAGCGTGTTCAGCATCAGGTCGAACTCCTCTCCAAAGGAATCGGAGAGGTCTTTTGCACTTTCGCCGTAATAGGACTGGCCGAGCCCAGCTTTGGCCATGGCGACCATGAGCTCTTCGTTGAAATGATGTCCCAGGCCGTAGGTCGATGTCGTGATCCCGGCTTCAGCCATTTTTGCGCATTGATCAACGATTGTCGCCACATCTGTAAGCCCGACATTGGCGTTACCGTCTGAGAGCAGCAAAACCCGATTGATCCCGTTGCTTAGCTGGTTCTTTGCGACCTGTTCAGCGGCAAGTAGCCAGCCGTCGTGCAAGGCTGTTGTCCCACCTCCGGAAATGCATCGGATACGTTCCTGGATAGCGTGCGGGTCAGTCACCGGAGAAGAGGGCACCACGATCTCTGCGTCATTGTCATAGGTGATGATCGCAACGCGATCGGTGGGGGACATGCGTTCGACTATCGCGATCGCACACTTTTTGGCTTCAGCAAGGGGTGGTCCACTCATGGAACCAGACCGATCGATGGCAATCGCGACATTGAGGGGCTTGCGATCGTGCGACGGGCTAGGCTCTGCTTCGGCCGACGCGCGAAACAGAACATGAGTTTCGTTATCAAAGCCCTGCAGAAGGGACGGTTTGAGTGGGATGAGCTCGAGGTTGATCATGTCGTATTCCTTCTAGCTGGTTAGTCGTTGGCAAAGGGCCTCCAGCACGATGACATCGTCATCGCGTTGAATATTGTGCCGAGGCATTCAGTTCGTGGTTGGAGCGGGTGCCGCTAAAGCGCCCGTTTGTGCTGGGTGAGCATTACATCAGTACCTCCCCCCAATATTTGTCCGGTCCAGAAGGGCAGCCTTTACGGCTTCGCCGATCTCTTCGATGTCGTCGCGTGTTAAGTCGTTCAGCCGATCCTGGTCGATCAAAAGGACGATCCAGGATGCCAGTTGGAAAGCCGTCATATCTTGGCGGATGACACTAAAGAGGCTCTGGTCAAATTCCTTCAGTGCATGCCTGTACTTATCGGTTTTCTTGAAATCGCGCAGGCGAGCGCGGTTCTGCAGGTCGCGACGCGAACGCGCGGAAAACAGGTCGGTGTCCGGAGCAGACATCATGGCGCGCGGCGCCACGTCATGGATTGCTTCTTCCCGCATGACTGGCTCTCGAAACGACCGGATCAAGTCGAGGGCTTCGGTTGTCTGATCTTGGCCTGGAATGAGGGCGCGTATTTCCTCGAAGGAGGATCGTGAAAAATCGTCCGCAATCTTGCTTAGCGGCCACCCATCAGAAACAAGCCGCCGGCAGGCTAGGAACTCTACCAAGTGACGGAAGTCATACCGCGCTTCTTTGCCGACCCGTTCTGGCTTAGACATGATGCCGCGCGCAACGTAGTCACGGATGAGGCGCGGGTTTGGGCGTGGTTCCGTCCCTACCTCATCCATTTCTGCCGTGTACTTCGCGGCCAGAGCAGCAAGATCATCGATTGATCCTTGCCATTGTTCATCCATGTCGTCCAAGTGCATTCGCTTACCAAATTTGTTAATGACATTGATGGATGTAATAAAGTGGTCAAAAAATGTCAATGACATCATTTAATGAAACTATGGTGGTCGGCCGAACTTGGCCGTCGGGTGATCACCTCAAGGCACGACGGGGTAGAAGGGTTTACCCCAATCTTCATTGGGATTGTCCATCATAATGTCGACGAATGCAGGCATAAGAAACCCAAGGATTTCAGCGCCGTCTTGAACCTGAGACCGGTTGACACTGCTGTTCCAGGTTGAGCCACCGTGAACAAGTTGGTTGCGTAGGACGTAGAGGCGATCAAACACAAAACTCAGGACCCTCGCTGTGTCTCCAGCCTGAAAAGCCTGTGCGAAGGATCTTGCGGAGGCTTTGAATCTGTCCTCCCAATCGTCGAATCCATCGATCCCGTTGTGGTGCTGCCAAAACGGATTGAACACATAACGGTTTTCCATGAGCATCCGTACTGGACCTGAAAACCGCTGCCAAAGCGCCTGGTAGATCCGCCTATCCTTGTCGAGTTGGTCTAGCTTTCCAAAAAAATCCACGAAAGCTGCACGTTCTCCCGGTGCTATCGACTGAAATTCTTGTTCGTCTGCATAGGCCGCGTTGAAAGCAATCCAAAGAAATATGAAACGCGCGTCATCATCATCGACGCAGGCTTCACCACGCCCGATCCAACTGATCGCGCGATGGACGCGTAATCCCATGGTTTCAGGGAAGCCATCGCGAATGGCACGTTGTTTGGTTTTTAATGCGGCGTGGTCGATGGCTTTTGTCATTGGCGAGCCCGGCTCCCGAGATTTCTTTGATTTAACAATGCTATTCCCCATAATGTGAGCTGTCGACGAGACAATTTCGGGGGCAAAGGGTTCACAGGCAGGTGCGGAAGTTCAAAAGCCATTTATTGTTTTCAGCGTCGGATTTGATGCGTTTCACGGGCTGTGCACACGCAACGGCTCTTGATCTCATGTATTTGCG
>JAPPOI010000364.1 GCA_028818055.1 Boseongicola sp. | reverse complement strand
GTCATGTCATTTGTTCTTTGCACCTATAAAGTAAATCTTTATACACGGAGTATGCGAACATCACATCTGAACGCGTTACGCGCACTGGAAGCGGCGCTGCGAACTGGGGGCTTTCGCTCGGCCGCGAACGACCTTGGAGTCACAACTGCAGCCGTCGGTCAGCAGATCCGCGGACTCGAGGAATACGTTGGATGCCAGTTGTTTGTACGGAAACCTTCCGGAGCCACACCGACCGAAACTGCCACCGAGGTGGCGTCAGAACTGACGGCTGGCTTTTCGTCGATAAGCACTGTTCTGAACAGGCTTCAGCAGCCGATCCTGAACAACCGACTTTCCGTTTCGACAAGCTTGGCGATCGCAGAATATTGGCTTACTCCCCGCCTGCCGAGTTTTTATGCGATATGCGATCAGTTCGATCTGAGGATCGACACAACACACCGCCTTGTCGATTTGCGAGCCGAGGAGTTCGATTTTGTTATCCGCTTCGGTCCTGAACCCGATGACAATCTGGACAGTGTGTTCCTTTTCGATGGATGCCTTTTACCAATTTGCACGCCCGAATTTGCCACTCAGTATGGGCTCTCCGATGCGTCGACATCGCTTGTCGACGTCCCGCTTATTCACGTCAAAGAAGAAACTACGGATCCCGGATGGTTGGACTGGGCAAACTGGAGTAAAAAGTACGGGTTTGAGTACGAAGAGAGATTGGCCATACCAGAGTTCCCTCGTCTTAGTTCCGGTTTGAGGGGGGCAAAGGAAGGATTGGGGCTTGTCCTTTGTGGAATGGTTGAGTCGTTTTCTGCGCTCAGCGACGGCTCGATGGTCATGCCCTTCGGAGTTCGGTCCGCCGTGAAGTCGAAGTTTTCGTACCGGCTTGTGTCATTGCCCGGTCGAACGCGCTCAAAGACGCAAAACGACTTCAGAGATTGGATTGCAGCTGAAGCCGCAACCTATCGTCGAGAAGTTGAAAGCTTACTAGGCTGGTAGTCTACAACAGTCTTCGGTGCGGAAACGCAGTTCCCGAAGCTTGACGTTCACGGCATCTGACTTAATCGAAGAGGCCGACTAGTACGTTGATTTCAAACAAATTTGGTCGGAGTGAGAGGATTCGAACCTCCGACCCCTGCCTCCCGAAGACAGTGCTCTACCAGGCTGAGCTACACTCCGACCGTGGGGCGCGAGATACTTCTTGGGCCCACTTATTGCAAGGAATTCCAAGCCTTCGAAACGGCTACACGGTCGCTCTTGGTCGCCCTAATCGTCCGACTTCGATAACGCCTCATACCCCGGAAGTACCTTGTCGGCTCGTGCTCTTAACATGGCGCTAATGCGCGGCGCCGTTCCAGTTTCCGGACGCGAGCGTGTACGCAAAACAGGGGTATTTTCCGACCGACCGCCAAGGCTTTCGCGCAAAACTACGTAAAGACCGGCAACAACAATCACTCCTATGCCAATCCAGGTGTATCGATCCTGAACTTCACTGAAGATGAAATAGCCAAACAGGGCGGCCCAAATGATCTGGCTGTACTGCATCGGCGCAACAACCGCGGCATCACCCGACCGGTAAGCTGCGATAATCGCAAGCGCGCCAAGAAATCCAAAGAGTGCGACAACCGCCAGCAACCCGAGGTGTTCAACAGGCATGGGGCGATAGACAAAGGGCATCAAAGCCCCCATCGCGGCAACATTTGCGAGCATTGGATAAAGCATCATGACGGCGCTGCGTTCTTCCTGACCGATCCGTCGCGTGATGACGGCCGCCAACGCACTGCCAAACGCGGCAACGATACCGGCAAGGTGACCCAGCAACAGTTCGGTCGAACCGGGGCGCAGAACGATAAGAACGCCAGCCAAACCCAGCTCGACCGCAGCCCACCTGTGCGTGCCTACTTTTTCTCCCAGAATTGGGATGGACAGGACCGTAATCAGCAAAGGCGCCGCAAAGATGAAAGCATAAACCTGCGCCAAGGGCAGCGCCGAAAAGGCATAGAACGCTGCCGCGCCAGTCGCCATCGCTGAAACCGTTCGCGCAGTGATCCACCACGGATGAACAGGGATAAGCGTGCCGGGCTTGCGGTCCGACATCATCATTAGCGTTGCGAACGGAAACCCGAGAAGCGCCGAGAAAAACAGGATTTGAAACGGAGAATACGTGCCTCCGAGAAATTTAATCACCGCGTCATGAGTTGCGAAGACCGCAAAGCCGGCCAGAGCAAATCCGACGCCTTTCAAATTATTGGAATTCAATGCCATCGTTTGTGCCGTCAATTGACGCGGTCACAAAGCGCCTACTTTCCGAGGAATTCAAGGGGCGAACTCAAGGATCGCCCCAGAAGATGTATATCTCAGACGCTTTCGGCCAGTTTCGCGATGATTGCGTCACCCATTTCGCTTGTTGAAACCGGCGAACGGCCTTCTTCGCCGATCAGGTCCGCGGTGCGCAAACCGTCTGCCAAAACCGCCTCGACTGCTTTCTCAAGCCGTGTGGCCTCATCGCCTTGGTCAAAGCTGTAGCGCAATGCCATTGCGAAACTCAGGATGCAGGCAATCGGGTTCGCCTTGCCCTGCCCCATGATGTCCGGCGCCGAACCATGAACAGGCTCATAAAGCGCCTTTGGCCGACCATTTGCCATCGGTGCACCAAGAGATGCCGATGGCAACATGCCCAGCGAGCCGGTCAGCATAGCGGCCAGGTCAGACAAGAGATCGCCAAAGAGGTTGTCGGTCACGATGACATCGAACTGTTTTGGCCACCGGGTCAGCTGCATCGCGCCAGCATCCGCATACATATGGCTCAACTCAACATCCGAGTATTCGGCCGCATGAACTTCAGTCACGACTTCACGCCAAAGAACACCGGATTCCATGACATTTGCCTTTTCCATCGAGCACACACGGTTGTCGCGGCGGCGGGCAAGTTCAAAGGCCGACCGGGCCACGCGTGCAATCTCGCTCTCGGTGTAGCGTTGCGTGTTAATGCCAACGCGCTCATTGCCTTCCTTGTGGATGCCGCGGGGTTCACCAAAGTAAACGCCCGAGGTAAGTTCGCGCACGATCATAACATCCAAGCCGCCCACAACTTCCGGCTTCAGTGACGAAAAATCGGCCAGTGCATCAAAGCACTGGGCGGGGCGCAAATTGGCGTAAAGGTCCATTTCCTTCCGGATGCGCAGAAGTCCGCGCTCGGGCTTAAGGCTAAAGTCGAGGTTGTCGTAATCAGGGCCGCCAACTGCGCCCAGAAGAACCGCGTCAACTTCTTGCGCCCGCGCCATCGTCTCGTCGGAAAGCGGCACGCCATGAGCGTCATAGGCTGCACCACCGATCAAATCCTCGCTGACGTCAAATGCAAGATTGCGGTTGGCGCCGAACCAATCGATCACCTTGCGCACCTCGGCCATGACCTCTGGCCCAATGCCGTCACCGGCGAGAATGAGAAGCGATGGATTTGCCATGTGAAGTCCCCTTGGAAAAGTGTTGGCGACGCCCTAACCCGCGCCCCTGCAAGGGTCAAGACAAGTGGGTCAGTCTAGTCGCAAGCTTCCTCGAGCCGTTGGGCTAAAATGGGCCAAAGCGCATCTACTCGGGGCGTCTTTCGCACGCTTTCATGGGCGGTCAGCCAAACTTCGAGCCGCGGCAAATCCATCCCTTCAAGGTTGATATCAATCCGCTCCATCGTAGGGTCGGCCATCCCGATGGTGGCATGCGCAAACCCAAGCCCACACCCTGCGCGAACCAGCGCCCAATAGGCATTTTGATCATCACAGCGCGTCTTGAAGAAATGTCGGTCAACCGGATAACCGGCCTCGCGAAATCCACGGATGATACCCTCGTCCCGATCAAAACCGACGAAGTCAAAATTCATGAGATCCTCGGCGTTCTGAGGACGACCATAGCGTTGAACAAAGGATTTCGACGCGAAAAGCCCAAGTTGGGCATACCCGACGAACTTGGTCACCATGTCGAGTTGCCGGGGACGATACATGCGCACGGCAATGTCGGCTTCCCGAAACAACAGGTTTTCGCTGGCGTCCGTCGCGACAAGCTCGATCGCGATCTCAGGATAACGCTCGCGTAGCTCAGAAATGATCGGCGGCATCTCTTGATGTGCGGTGAACACACTGGCCGTGATCCTGACCGTACCTTCTAGGGTTTCCGTTTTGCCTGCAGCCATTAGGCCGAATGCCCCGGCGGCTTCGTGCATGTCCTTTGCGTGCGAAAGAAGCGCGTGGCCATGGTCTGTGAGTGCCATGCCACGAGCCTGACGCACGAATAGTGACACGTTTAGCGATGTCTCAAGCGTTTGAATGTGTCTGCCGATTGTTGGCTGCGTCGCCTGAAGCCGACGCGCAGCTGCCGAAAGCGACCCGGTTTCGGCCACGGCAAGGAATGACTGTATCAAAGACCAGTCCGGAAGCGTTTGCCCACTCATGCAAAAATGAATAGCGGACATTCAGATTATCTCAATAGCCAATCATTGTTGCATGTCTCATTCTGCGGGCACATTTGAATTAGGAGTTCGATATGTCTGGCAGAGTTCTGATTTTAGGAGCCTCAGGCCGTTTTGGCCGAAATGCAGCCGAAGCGTTTTGGAACCACGGTTGGACAGTCAAAATTTTCGATCGCGAACGCGATGATCTAAACGAATTGGCCAAGGATGCGGATGTCATCGTGAATGCGTGGAACCCGCCCTATCCCGATTGGGCCGCGCAGGTTCCCCGCCTGACGGCACAGGTTATCGAAGCCGCAAAAGTGAATGATGCAACAGTCATCATTCCTGGAAACGTTTACGTTTACGGTCACGATAACGGAGTTGTCTGGTCGAATGAAACGCCCCACCTTGCAACCAATCCGCTTGGACGAATTCGCATTGAAATGGAGGCCGCTTATCGCGACGCGGGAGTGAAAACGATAATCCTTCGTGCCGGCGATTACATCGATTCTGAAGCCAGCGGAAACTGGTTCGACAAGGTCATCACCAAGAAGGTGCAAAAGGGAACATTTTCTGCACCCGGGCCGATGAATGTGCCACACGCGTGGTCTTGGCTTCCCGATGTCGCTCGTGCGGCAGTCCAACTTGCCGATCGTCGCCACGAGATTGGCCACTTCGAGGAGGTTCTGTTTCCTGGTTACACGCTGTCATTGGCCGAACTCAAAGATTTGGTCGAACGCGCGACCGGCCAAAAGCAAAAGACCAGCCGGGTGCCGTGGTGGGCGTTTCGCCTGGCGTCACCGTTTTGGCCTATGGGCAAGCACTTGATTGAGATGAGCTACCTCTGGCGAATCCCGCATCAATTGGACGGCGAAAAGTTCGCACAGCTACTTCCGAAATTTCGTCCGACCGATCCGTTAACTGCCATTGCGACAGCGTTGCACACAGACGTCGACCCAAACCAATCGGTGCCGCGAAGCCTCGATCACCTCCCGGCCGAGTGAGGTTTCTGGATCGGGCCAGATGATCCCGGATCCGACC
>JAPPOI010000337.1 GCA_028818055.1 Boseongicola sp. | reverse complement strand
TGAAGCCGTTGCCTATGCGTCAGCTCTCCTTGTGAAGTCCTGCATCGGGACCGCCCCGCAAAAATCGCTGTTCAAAAACTAGAAACGCTGACCGTCATGCGCGGGGCAAGTATGCCAGCATGGATCATGAGCCATCCGAAAACCAAAGACCGGATCGCTGCGATCGAGAAGAACGAGGCGAAATGGGAAGTTTCGGCTCAGGACGCGTAAAGCGCTTTTCCAAGCCTTGGCACGCGGGCTCGTTTTAACAGCCTGCGCGGATTGCTGACATCGACACCGTATGAGCCGGCGGTTGCCATCGCGTTATCGACAATTGCGCGCATGTCCTCGGGATTGCCGTGGTATTGCTCCAGTAAGAACCCGTCGGGTTCACGCAGCAGAATTCCCTCTTTTGCCAGTGTGCGCGCTGGGAAATCTTTCACATTGAGTGTCAGCAACTCGCCCGCGCCTCCGGTGATGGCTGCGGCCAGCACGTGAATGTCATTTTCGTCTGGAAGTGAGAGCCGAGTCTCCAGAAGGGCGTCTTCTGGAACCAACGCGTTCGGAAAACGTTGATTGAGATCGCTTATGGCTATCTCGGCCTCGGTTGTGTGATTATTTCTTGTAGCCGTTGCGCGCCACTCGGCAAAAATCCGTTCGGACCACAGCGGCTCGAACTGGCCGAGCCCAGTTGCGCCTATGACCAACTCGCGCAAGAGCGTCGGATAAAGAACGCAGGCGTCGATCAAGACTTTCATGGCAAAAGTCGAAAAGTTACGGACTTTAAGTAGCCGCTTTCTGCCAGATGTGGATGGGTTGGATGGTCCGGGCCAGCAAATCCCGTCCTGAGAATTTGCGCACGGCGTCCGGCACGGCCGATCCCCCTCACCGATGCGGTGCGAAACTGTCGAAGATCCGCCGCATGAGAACATGAACAAAGCGTCAGCGTGCCGCCGGCATTGACCAGGGGCGACGCCAGTCGTGCAACGTTCTCATAGGCACGCAAACCCGCATCCAAGGCTCCTTTGTGGGGCGCAAACGCAGGTGGATCGCATATGACCGTGCCAAACGTCCGTCCGGCCTGGCCTAGATCCGCCATAACGTCAAAGGCATCGCCTTTTATGGTCGCAAATGTTTCGGAAACTCCCATGGCCTCGGCACCAGCCTTAGCCAGATCGAGGGCCGCTTCCGAACCGTCAACCGAAGTTGCTGTTTTTGCGCCTGCTGCCAAGGCTGCCAATGCAAAACCACCAACGTGGCTGAATACGTCCAAAATATCCTGCCCGCTTGATAAACCCGCCACGAACGCATGGTTTGGACGCTGATCGAAGAATAGACCGGTTTTCTGACCTCCGAGAAGATCCGCCATATAGATCGCGCCATTCATGGGCACGGGAACAGGTCCGTTTAGACTTCCCACGACAACTTCACTTACGTCGTCGAGCCCTTCCAACCCGCGTGCGCGGCCACTGGCATTCTTTACAATTGTCTCAGCGCCAGTAGTCTTTTGAAGCGCGGCAACCAAGTCGTCGAACAGAACGTCAGCCCAAGCGGCGTTGGGTTGCACCACTAATGCATCGCCGAACCGGTCAATGATGACCCCGGGCAGCCCATCCGCTTCTGCATGGATCAATCGGTAGAAAGGCGCGTCAAACGCCATCTCGCGCAGTGCAATTGCGGCTTTCAAACGATCTGCCAGCCAATCCCTGTCGATTGAGGCATCTGCACTTTGATCAAGCACGCGCGCAATGATTTTGGAATTGGGATTAACGGCGACCGTGGCGATGGGAGTCCGTTCCGCATCTTCCAGCGTTGCAATGGTTCCAGGTGCCAACGCCTTGGTGCGCCGGTCGGTCACAAGCTCATTGGAATAAACCCATGGAGCTCCCCGCAAGATGCGTCGAGCATCGACTTTGGGTCTTAAACGAACAGAGGGGCGCATGGATGTCATGCGCCCCTCTAACTGGTTAACTGTTTGTAAGGAAGGGGTTAGCGTGCGTTACGCTTGAAAAAGGAGCGGAACCACTGAGCGCGCAGCTTGCGTGCCCGCAGATCATATACGTCAGCTTGTTCAACGAGGTTGTGGTTGTATTCAATCATTGGTCCGTCCATCTTTTCATGTGTGAGTTTCGGTGTTGACCAATAAGTAGGTTTGCGTTGGCGCTTCTAAAACCGCCATTTCGGTATGCCCGGTATGCGCCTGCGACATAACAGCGTCGCTTTTAGCGAAATTAGCAATTGTTAGCGCTAACAATACATGATAACGGACGCACAAACATTCGGAGCGCTTGCATGCCACTCAACGATACAATCCAGCACGTCACAGATCGTATCCTCGAACGGTCTCACGAAGTGCGCACCAGCTACGAGCGCAAAATCGATAGCTTGAAGGCCAAGGGCGTGCATCGCGCCCACCTCTCTTGCGGCAATCAGGCCCACGCCTATGCGGCAATGGGCGAGGACAAAGCAAGCTTGGTCGAAGGCCGCGCCGCCAATCTGGGGATTGTGACCGCCTACAACGACATGCTGTCCGCACACCAACCGTTTAAGGACTACCCCGACCTGATCAAGGCGGCTGCGGCCAAGGCTGGCGCAACTGCACAGGTTGCAGGTGGCGTTCCTGCTATGTGCGATGGTGTGACCCAAGGCCAGGTCGGAATGGAGCTGAGCCTGTTCTCGCGCGATGTCATCGCGCTCGCCACAGGGGTCGCTTTGTCCCACAACACGTTTGACGCCGCTTTGTACCTGGGCGTTTGCGACAAGATTGTTCCTGGATTGGTAATCGCGGCCGCGACATTTGGGCATATTCCGGCGGTCTTTGTGCCAGCCGGTCCGATGGTCAGCGGTTTGCCAAATGATGAAAAAGCGAAAGTCCGTCAGCAGTTTGCGGCGGGAGAAGTTGGTCGCGATAAACTGATGGAGGCTGAAATGGCCTCTTATCACGGCCCTGGGACGTGCACCTTCTACGGTACCGCGAACTCGAACCAGATGCTGATGGAGTTCATGGGCCTGCATTTGCCGGGCGCATCCTTCGTCAATCCGGGTACGGAATTGCGTGAAGCCCTGACCGAGCGTGCAGCGACACGTGCCGTCGAAATCACAGCATTAACGAATGACTATCGCCCTGTTGGCGAAGTATTGGACGCGCGCGCCTTCGTGAATGGCATTGTCGGGCTGATGGCCACAGGTGGATCGACAAATCTGGTGCTTCACCTGCCTGCAATGGCGCGCGCTGCTGGCGTTATTCTCGATATCGAAGACTTCAACGACCTGAGTGCGGCCGTTCCGTTGATGGCAAAAGTCTATCCAAATGGCTTGGCCGACGTGAACCACTTTCATGCTGCTGGCGGTCTACAGTACATGATCGCTCAGTTGCTGGATGCCGGACTGTTGCACGACGATGTCTCGACAATTGCGGGCGACGGTTTGGGTCACTACACGCAGGAACCTGAGCTCTCAAAAGGAGTGATCGGGTACCGAGCCGGCCCGTCCATCACGGAAAACGACAAGATACTGCGCCCTGCAAACGATCCGTTCCAGCCAAGCGGCGGATTGAAAGAACTGAAGGGCAATCTTGGTCGCTCGGTCATGAAGGTTTCGGCGGTCGCACCTGAGCATCATGTGGTTGAGGCACCAGCACGGGTCTTTCACGATCAATCCGACGTCAAAAAGGCATTCCAGAATGGAGAGTTTGACGGCGATGTCGTCGTCGTAGTGCGCTTCCAGGGACCCAAAGCCAACGGAATGCCAGAACTACATTCCCTTACGCCAATCCTGTCAGTGCTTCAGGGGCGCGGGCAGAAGGTGGCTTTGGTGACCGACGGACGGATGTCCGGTGCTAGCGGCAAGGTTCCGGCGGCCATTCACCTGGCCCCGGAAGCAGCAAGTGGTGGCCCGATCGCCAAACTTAAAGACGGCGATTTGGTCCGCGTAGATGCTACAAACGGAGTCTTGGAGTGCCTTGAGCAGGATTTCGACGAACGCAGCGCAATCGCGATCGATCTTTCTTCCAACGAAGAAGGTTTAGGGCGTGAGCTTTTCGCTGCGTTCCGTCATACCTGCGGCGAAGCCACCGAAGGCGCTGGTACGGTCGTTTAACGCTGCCGGCTGGCAGCCAAAAAGGAATGAACATGACACCCGAAGAAAGCAGCATTCAAGCCGCAGAAGTCTGTGAACTTGCCCCGGTTGTGCCGGTGCTGGTCGTTGACGATGCCCAGACCGCCGCACCGCTTGCCGCCGCGCTCATATCCGGTGGCCTTCCTGCACTTGAAGTGACATTGCGTACACCAGCTGCATTGGACGCTATCCGCGAAATGGCATCCGTTGATGGCGGCGTCGTGGGCGCTGGAACATTGCTGACGCCAGCCGATGTCATCGCCGCCAAAGAAGCTGGAGCACTATTTGGTGTGACGCCGGGAACAACCGACCGGTTGTTGGATGCCGCGCTTGATGCGGAGCTTCCATTGCTTCCCGGAGCAGCAACAGCCAGTGAGGCACTGAAGCTTTTGGAACGCGGGTTTTCTGTTCAGAAATTCTTTCCTGCCGAAGCCTCAGGCGGAGTTCCCGCACTGAAAGCTATCGGCGCTCCCATTCCGCAAGTTCGGTTCTGTCCGACTGGCGGTGTGAGCCTCAAGAACGCACCAGAATACCTTGCCCTTTCGAATACGATTTGCGTCGGCGGATCATGGGTTGCGCCTAAAGACGCTGTACAATCCGGCAACTGGGAGCGGATCGAAGAACTGGCGCGCGAAGCGGCGGCTCTTACTGGCTAAGACTTCTAAGATCCGCGACGCGCTGAAGCACCGCCACGCCGACCGGTCCGCGATGGCGTTGCCAATGCCGCTTTCAGCACATCAGTCATTGGATGATCAGGATACTCGGCTCCGTATTTGCCAAGAAGGTGGCGAACCAACCTTGTTGAATCCTCGCCAATTGGCACGCCAATCGCCCAATCCAGAAATATCGAGCGGCACTCGGGCTCGGTGATCCCCTCAATCCGATAGCTTTCGTGGATCAAGCCACGCGGGTCAGCGGTATCGTCCTGTCGTGGCATCGCCTTTGTCTTTCTGTCCTTCGCCGCCCTAAACGTCAGTCTTCTGACGCTGTCCCAATGTATTTGTCAATAATCGCAGCCACTTCGCGTTCAGCGTCCGAAAGCGCCATTTCCAGCTCTTGAGCCGACGAAAGTCCGCTCTGACGCAACAGAAACGCCAATGACGCCGCACCGAATTCGGCTTCTTCGACTTCTGATTTCACTAAAAGACGTGAAGCAGCCTGAACATGCCAATACAAGTATGATGCCTGCTGCAAAGCCGAATTGCTTTCGGAATCAAGTTCGAACGCAGCCGCTGCCGCCTTCAGTTGCTGGTCCAATGTTTGTCCCCGATCACCCATCAAAAGAGCACCGGTTTGCGCGAACAGTTCAAGATCTTGGCGCCGTCCGGGGCCAGATTTTATGTCAAATCCTCCATCCCCGGGTTTGGAGGATCCAAGTC
>JAPPOI010000160.1 GCA_028818055.1 Boseongicola sp. | reverse complement strand
GGAAGAATACTTCCCGCGCGAACTTTCCGGTGGTCAGCAGCAGCGAGTGGGTATCGCCAGATCGCTTGCGATTGAACCGGACATTTGGTTTTTGGACGAGCCTTTCTCAGCGCTCGATCCGCTTATTCGCCGCGAGATGCAGGACGAATTCCTGCGCCTGCAGGCAATGTTAAGCAAAACAATCGTCTTCATTACTCACGACTTCGACGAGGCCCTCCGCCTTGCAGACCGTATTGCGATCATGAAAGACGGCGCCGTCGAACAGATTGATACGCCAGATCAAATCGTTCTGAACCCTGCGACCGAATATGTGCGCAAGTTTACCGAAGAAATCGAAAAGTCACGCGTTGTCCACGCCAGCGTGCTGGTTGAAGACAATCTGACAGGCAGCGGCGACCCGGTTGATGCAAATGCAACCATCCTTTCGTTGGCGCGCCGCGTTGTCGAAGATCAGTCCGAGGCCATTCCGGTTGCCAGAGACGGCAAAGTAATCGGCGCAATGCCAAGAGCGAGGGCGCTGAGCGTTCTGTTGGGAGACAGCGCGTGAACGCCTTGCGCGCTTATCTGGACGAGCCTGGAAACGTCTCCCGGGTGTTTTGGTCAATGCTTGGCATTGCCGCGTTCCTTACTGTTTTGCGCCCTTGGCTGCCTGATTTCCTGGTGCGTCCACCTGAGTTTTTGCTTCTGCCTTGGCGTGATTGGATCGACGTTGTCTTCAACACGGTCGTTTTTGACTGGGGCCTTATCAACGTAACCCGTTTTCTCAGTGGCATCCTTGAGTTCATCTTGGATGCGGTCGCGAACTTGCTCTATGGCAAGCGTCGTTGGCCCAACATTGAGGCACTTCCTTGGACCGTGATTGCGGGACTTGCAGCGGTTTTGGGATATGCGCTCGGCAGATGGAAGCTGGCCCTTTTGGCAGGTGGCACTTTTGTCTGGGCGGCTTTGATCGGCCAGTGGCAGATGACCATGGAAACGCTGGGCGTTGTATTGGTATCAGCTCCGATTGGCTTCACCATTGGTCTTCTGCTGGGCATCGCCTCTTGGAAGTCCAAAAGAGTAGAAGAAACAATCAAACCGATGCTGTTGATCATGCAGGTTTTGCCGTTCTTCAGTTATCTGCTGCCAGCGGTCATTCTCTTTAAGGTTGGACCGACGGCCGCCACCGTTGCGACGATCATGTATTCGTTGCCTCCGATGATCCTGATGACGACACTTGGCTTGAAGAAAGTGTCGCCAGACGTCGTTGAGGCGGGGAAAATGTCCGGTGCCACGAAATGGCAGATGCTGCGGCACGTCTACATCCCGTCGGCCCGTACCGAGATCATGGTCGGCTTGAACCAAGTTATCATGCTTTCGCTGGCCATGGTGGTTCTGGCGACAGCTATCGGTATGCCCGGGCTTGGTGCAAAGCTGATTGCCATGATGACCAGCTTCAAGTTGGGACGCTCGCTTGAGATCGGCATCACCATCGTGTTGTTGGCCGTTGTATTGGATCGGTTGTCGAAGGCTTGGGTCACCAAGCAGCCCGAACATTTCGAGAAGGGGACACCTTGGTGGTGGCGCAACCGGTTCCTTGTGCTTGGCGCGGTCACGTTTGTCGTTCTCTATCTGCTAAGTTGGATTGCACAGTCTTGGCAGAACGTAAATTTCGAAGACCTGACATGGTCGAATGCACACCAGTATGCAGGCGGCGTTCTGGACGAACTCAAGCGTAAGCAGACGATGACGCAGGGCAGGGTTCTGGATGGCGCGATCAAAGACTTCCTGAACTGGGACACCGTAGAAGCGATCACTTTCAATATACGTTTCTACGCGAACAACTTCATTCTTATCCCGACCGAGAATGCGCTTCTTTATGTGCCGACAACAGCGATGATCCTGTTGATCTCGGCAATTGCGTTTCGGTTGGGCGGACTGGTTCCGGGTATTCTGGGCTTTGTCTTCTTCTGTGCTGTCGCCGAGTTGGGATACTGGGATCGTGCGATGCTCACCCTGCACGGCGTTCTGACAGCGACAACTTTGGCATTTATCCTTGGGGCGCCGTTGGCAGTGCTTGCGTCACGACGTGAAAGCTGGGGCAACCGTGGGATCTTCTGGTGCGATATCTTCCAGACCTTCCCGAGCTACATCTATTTGCTGCCGGCCGTGATGCTGTTGGGTGTTTCGCCGGTGACCGTGATCTTGTCGATCCTGATCTACACGATGGTTCCTGTCGTGCGCTACACGATCGAAGGTCTGCGAAATGTGCCGTCAGAAATGGTGGAAGCGGCGCAGATGTCGGGCGCAACGCGATGGCAGGTCCTGCGGCAGGTGCAATTGCCGCTGGCCATGCCCACGATCGCAGTGGGCATCAACCAAGCGTTGGTATTCGCATTCTTCATGGTGATCATCGCTGAGTTCATCGGCACACGTGACCTTGGGCAAGAAATGCGCAAGACGTTTGCTGGCAATGAGCTTGGCTGGAACTTGGTTTTGGGCTTCTCGGTAGTATTCATGGCGCTGACCTTTGATATCGCCATCAATGCGTGGGCCGAGAAGCGTAGGAAGATCCTGGGCCTATGACCGTTAAGCCGACATTTGAAGTTCCCTGGGAGCGCAAAGGTATTGTCACTCCCGGGCTTCCGATCCTGCCGCATGGTGTTGAGCGGCATCCTGTTCCCGGTGGGGGATCTCGTGCCGTCCCGATCTTCAAGGATGACGAGATCATCGTGTTGGATCGTGAGGGTCTTCAATCCGGCGAACTGGTGTTCTTTGCGCCTGACAAGTCCTCGGATGCATCGATGTTGGGGGCCAAGGGTTCAGGAAGGCCAACAGCGACAATCGAAACGCTTGCGAATGGTTCAAGATCAGGCGCTAAGGTTCTGAAAGCGCTGGCCGCTGCCGGGTTCGACATTGAAAGCGGCGACGCGATTTCAGTGCTTGGCAACGGTTCGCTGCCCGGAGATATGGAGTCATTTGCCGCCGCGCATGATGGGCTATTGATCTGTGCCGCGCCCGGTGGACCCATGTTGCCCGAGGCCCAAGACGCGCCGACCGAGTTGATCCTTTATATTCGTCGCGCGGCGCCAAAAGACGGTAAAGAGCCCCTTGGTCCGCCTGATCCATTGGCTGATCCGATTGAGGATCTGAATATTCAGCCGGGCAACGCGAAGGCGTACGAGGTAAAGAAGGGCGAGTACATCCAGATTTTGGATGTTCAGGGGCGAGAATGCTCTGACTTCCAGGCCTTTTCTCGCCGTGCGCTCGACAAAGGTTTGGAACGGGAAATTGATCCGACCACGACCCGCAGCCTGATGGGGTCGCTATATCCGGCGCCGGGTATCTTTTCGAAGTATTGGACCGTTGATCAGGAACCTCTGGTCGAGATTGTTCAGGACACCTGCGGACGCCATGACACCTTTGGTCTGGCTTGTACGGCGCGCTACTACGAAGATCTGGGCTATCCCGGCCATATCAATTGCTCGGACAATATGAATGCCGATTTGCAGCAATTTGATATTCGGCCGCGTGGTGGCTGGCCTGCCATCAACTTCTTCTTCAACACGATGCTCGACGACACCAATGCCATTGGGATGGATGACCCTTGGTCACGTCCAGGCGATTTTGTGTTGTTGCGCGCGTTAAGTGACTTGGTCTGCGTTTCAACCGCATGTCCATGTGACGTTGATCCCGCAAATGGTTGGAATCCAACAGATATTCAAGTTCGAACGTACAAAGCCGATGAGGATTTCAAGCGTTCTGTCGGTTATAGAAAATCTGCGGAGGCGGATGTGGAAGAAACCAAAGAAACTGCATTCCACGAATGCTTTGCGCGGCACACCCGCGATTTTGTCGAGTATAACGGCTATTGGCTGCCGAATTCGTTTCCGTCAATTGGCACGATTGATGAGTATTGGGCGGTTCGCGAAAACGCTGCGGTTATGGATCTGTCGCCACTCCGCAAATACGAGGTTACCGGCCCAGACGCTGAAGAGCTGATGCAGGCGTGCGTGACGCGCAACGTCAAAAAGATCGCGGTAGGCCAAGTGAGCTATACAGCCATGTGCTACGAGCACGGCGGCATGATCGACGACGGTACGATCTATCGGCTTGGCGATACAAACTTCCGCTGGATCGGGGGCAACGACACATCCGGCCTCTGGCTGAAAGAACAGGCCGAAAAACGAGGTCTGAACGCTTGGGTCCGCCCGTCGACTGACCAACTTCACAATATCGCCGTCCAAGGTCGCCACTCACGGGACATTTTGTCCAAGATCTTCTGGACGCCGCCCACCCAACCAACCGTAGAGGAGCTTCCTTGGTTCCGTTTGACCGTTGCGCGGGTGGGCGATTTTAGTGGAACTTCGGTGGTGATTTCTCGAACCGGCTACTCGGGCGAGCTAGGGTACGAGATTTTCTGCCATCCTAAGGATGCGGTCGAAATCTTCGACAAGGTCTGGGAAGTTGGGCAAGACTACGGATTGAAGCCACTTGGACTTGCCGCGCTGGATTTGATCCGCATCGAGGCAGGACTTATATTTGCGGGTTCCGAATTTGACGACACGACCGATCCCTATGAGGCTGGTATCGGATTCACTGTGCCGCTGAAATCAAAAGAAGACGATTTCATCGGACGCACGGCGCTGGAAGAGCGCAAAGCACACCCACATCGGAAGCTTGTCGGATTTGAAATCGAAGGCGGATTGGTCCCGTCTCCGGGCGACTGCATTCGCCTTGGAAAAGCGCAGGTGGGTGAAGTGACCTCGGCAATGAAATCGCCGTTCCTCGGTAAAGTTATCGCTTTGGGTCGAGTGGCCACGGCGCACGCTGAATTGGGAACTAATCTGGAGATTGGTCAGCTTGATGGCCAGCAGAAGCGCCTGAAGGCGAAAATTGTGCCGTTCCCACATTTCGATCCGACCAAAGAGCGGGTGAAAGGAAACTACGACTAAAGTCATGTCAGGTCTTTTTACCGAAGACGCCGCTACGCCAGGCCACCCTTATTGGTGGGATGACGTGGTTTGGCCTGACTTGCCGGACCCACCACCCGAAAAAGTGGATATTCTTGTCATTGGCGGTGGCTACACTGGGTTGTCAGCGGCGATCGCGGCGCATGATGCCGGCGCAAAAGTTGCGGTGATCGAGGCTGAGGCAGCAGGACATGGAGCGTCGACACGCAATGGTGGCATGGTGGGCGCCCATCCACGTCTCGGGTGGGATGCCATACGGCAAAAGTTCGGGGCCGACGTTGCTGACGCGGTTTTCGCCGAGGCACGACCGTCGCTGAAGTGGATGCAAGGCCTGATCGAACGCGAAAACATCGACTGCGAGTATCAGCAAACTGGACGCATTCAACTTGCTTGGACGAAAACACACTTCGAAAACCAGAAGAAACTGGCCGAAGTAGTGAAATCCAAAAGTGATGTTCAGGTCGAGCTTGTCGAAAAGGATGCGGTATCCGAGCATATTGCGCCGCCCCGTTACAAGGGTGGCAGTTTCTTT
>JAPPOI010000137.1 GCA_028818055.1 Boseongicola sp. | reverse complement strand
CCCGATCACCCAAGAACTCGAGCCGTTGGTTGTCGGGGCGGGTATCCGTCGAGATCGATGCATGCGTGACCGACCGCACCAGAAGCTCGGGTGACGCGAATGTATGCCCAAGTCGGGCGGAAAATGCTTCGAGATCGGCACTTAGCCGCATCATTCAATCTTCTTGAAGAAACGGTCCCCGCGCCACGTCCACACAAAAAACAACGACCGGCCTGCTGACGAAAACATCACGCGATCTGCGCGGCCAATCAGGTTTTCGTAGGGAACCAACCCGACCCCACCTTGTAGCTGAGGCACCCGGCTGTCGGTCGAGTTATCGCGGTTGTCACCGACGAAGAAGTACTGGCCTTCCGGAACGCGGAACACACCTGTGTTGTCGACCGAGGATTCACGCACATTCAGGACGGAATGTTGAACGCCATTAGGAAGAGTTTCGAGAAGCTTTTCCTTGGTGCAGTCTGCACCCTGCGGCAAACGCCGGCCTTCACGACAAAGCGGCGTAGAACCTATCGGGCCCTGGCGATCAAACACCTCTGTGAAGACCCCATCATCAACCTGCGGCACCGGCGTGCCGTTGATGACAAGGCGTCCATCGACCATTTGCACCGTGTCGCCTGGCAGCCCAACCACCCGCTTGATAAAGTCTTGCTTTGTCACTGGGTGTGCGAAGACCACGACATCACCGCGCTCGGGTTCGCCTCCCATCCAGCGTTCACCGATGAATGGGCAGACACTGACTTGAACGACCGGAATGACGCATGAGTAACTGGAATAGCCATAGGCCATCTTGTTCACGAACAAGAAGTCTCCAATCAGAAGCGTGTCTTTCATCGACGACGACGGAATCCAGAATGGCTGGAAAAACAGCGTGCGGAAGATACCCGCGATTAAAAGAGCATAAACGATGGTTTTGATCGTTTCGACGATCCCACCGGTAAAAGAACTATCCTGATCGGTCATCCGAGCGTCCGCGTAGCAAAATCGCTGGCTTTCTGAGGGTAACATACTGCCAAGTCAAGCAAACCGCGGCTTTCAAAGTGGTGTGCGCGCATCACTTCTTCTCTACCGGCAGCGCTTCAATGACGACAAACGCCTGCGCCCAAGGATGATCATCTGTGAGCGTCACGTGGATTTTGGCCTCGTGCCCAGCAGGGGTCATTTCAGCCAGCCGCTCAGCCGCCCATCCTGTGACATGCATGATGGGCTGGCCAGTTCGGAGATTGGTTACAGACATGTCCTTCCAGGCGATACCCATTCGCAACCCGGTGCCAAGAGCCTTGGAACACGCTTCCTTCGCGGCCCAACGCTTTGCATAAGTTCCAGCAGTATCTTTCCGACGCTCGGCTTTGGACTGTTCAATCTCAGTGAAAACGCGATTTCGGAAACGGTCACCAAACCGCTCCAAGGTGCCCTCAATCCGTTCGATGTTGCACAGGTCTGTGCCAACCCCAAGGATCATGCACGCGCCTCGTCCATCAATCTGCGCATCTCGTGAACTGCCGGCGTCAGGCCAAGGAATATGGCCTCGCCGATCAAGAAGTGGCCAATGTTCAGCTCCCGCACTTCAGGAAGCGCCGCAACCGGCGACACTGTTTCGTACGTCAAACCATGGCCGGCATGGACCTCAAGGCCCAAACCATGCGCAATACTGGCCATCTCTGTCAGGCGCGCCAGCTCCTCATCGCGGTCGTCGAAGCGACCTTCGGCATGGGCGTCGCAATAAGCACCTGTGTGAAGCTCTATCACCTCAGCGCCGATCCGATTTGCTGCTTCGATCTGCCGTTGATCGGCGGCAATAAAAATGGAAACACGGCAACCTGCGTCGCGCAGCGGCGCTATGAAATGCGCCAAACGGTTTTCCTCGCGTGCGACTTCAAGACCGCCTTCGGTCGTTTTCTCTTCGCGCTTTTCCGGGACAATGCACACTGCGTGTGGCTTATGCCGCAGAGCGATCCGTTGCATTTCATCAGTCGCGGCCATTTCGAAGTTTAACGGCACGTCCAAAACGTCCATCAGTCCTTCGATGTCGGCATCCGAAATATGACGCCGGTCCTCGCGCAGGTGGGCGGTAATTCCATCTGCGCCAGCTTCCTCGGCGATCTTCGCAGCTCGAAGTGGGTCGGGATATGCACCGCCGCGCGCATTACGCACGGTCGCGACGTGGTCAATATTCACGCCTAGACGAAGATGGTGAGAATCACTCATGACGGCCTCCACGTCGACTTGCTGGACGACACTATAAAAAGGCCGCGTCAGGTAAAACCAAATTTAGGATCAGTGAACATTCACCGGAGCCAAATCATTTTGGCGCGCCAGCTCAAATGCCAGCGATCGGTCTTTTACGAGCGCGAGTCTTGACCCGTCAGTGCTGTGCACAGCATAGATCTGATCCAAACTGCCGGCTTGGTCCTGCAACTCCTGTGGAAGATCAGATACGTCCACCGGGCGCACATAGACTATGCGGTCACCAGTTTGGTCTTCAAAATTATACGGGGTATTCATGACTATGCTCCTTCCTCAATTGTTGTTGATTTTGATGGTTTGAACCACGCTTTCCGGGACCGCGCGAGATAGGTCCACATGCAGCAAACCGTGCTCCATGGACGCACCGGCAACTTCGACACCATCCGCCAACAAGAAAGTTCGTTGGAACTGGCGCGCGGCGATGCCACGATGAAGAAACACACGGTCCGAAGGTTCCTCAACCTGCTTTCCGCGCACGACCAATTGCTTGTCTTCAAGCGTGATCGACAAATCTTCCTCGGCGAACCCGGCTACTGCCAAGGTAATCCGAAAGGCATGATCGCTGACTTGTTCAATGTTGTAGGGTGGATAGCCGTTGTCGGCTTTCGCTGTGCGCTCAACCATACGTTCAAGCTGGTCAAACCCAAGAAGGAAAGGGTGTGTCCCCAAAGTCAATTTACTCATTTCTCGTCCTCAAAACCAAGCGACGGCCCGCAAAGCCCCTTTTGGCAGCTTTGCTGTTAAAAATATGGGGGCACAGGGCACACCATTCAAGTGAGATCAGGGTATGAGAAACGCAAATAAACCTGTATTTTATGGGAAGATCCGGTAAACGGACCTTGGATATGACCCAACCACCAGAAAAGATGGAAGCCGCCGATGTTCTTCGGGTGAAGCTTGCAGCACTGAAAAGTGACCATCGCGATCTGGACGAAGCTATTCACGCCCTGGAACACAAGGGTACAGGCGACGCACTTACAATCCGAAGATTGAAAAAGCAGAAACTCGCCCTGAAAGATCAAATAGCCGCGCTTGAAGACCGGATTACGCCGGATATCATCGCCTGAGCAATTGCAGCATGTTTCACAGACAGTTAGGGTCCGCCTGAATTTAATGGAGGGCAAGGCGTGACGATCCACGTCGGAATTGTGATGGGCAGCCAATCAGATTGGCCGACCCTCAAGGCAGCCGCGGAAATTTTGGACGAGCTCGGCATCACGTATGAGGCCAAAATTGTATCGGCGCACCGCACACCGGATCGGTTGTGGGAATACGGGAAGTCAGCCGCTGATCGTGGACTACGAGCCATCATCGCGGGCGCAGGTGGCGCCGCTCACCTTCCTGGAATGATGGCTTCCAAAACGCGCATTCCCGTCATTGGTGTGCCGGTGGAAACCCGCGCTCTCAAGGGTGTCGACAGTCTTTACTCGATCGTCCAAATGCCACGTGGTTACCCCGTGGCAACAATGGCGATTGGCGGAGCCGCCAATGCAGGATTGATGGCTGCACAAATTCTTGCATTGCAGGATGCAGATCTTGCGCAGCGGCTCGATACGTGGCGATCCGATTTGTCTGCCTCAATTCCGGATGAGCCGAGCGATGGTTGAGCCACTAAAGCCCGGTCAGACAATCGGGATTCTCGGCGGTGGCCAATTGGGCCGGATGCTCTCGATGGCCGCGGCCCGGCTGGGCTTTCATACAGTGATCTTTGAGCCAGGAGCGGCACCTGCCGCCGAGACCGCCAGCCAGCATATTGCTGCCGATTATACAGACTCCGAAGCACTGAAAGCTTTTGCCGAGGCCGTCGACGTTGTCACCTACGAATTCGAAAACGTTCCGGCAAGCGCACTTGATGCGATTGAAGCTGTGGTTCCGATCCGCCCCAATCGCCAAGCTCTGTCGGTCAGTCAAGACCGTCTGACCGAAAAGGCGTTTTTGAATGAGATCGGCCTGAAGACCGCACCTTTCGCACCTGTGACCACAGAAGTCGATTTGGCCCAAGCAATAGCCGCAGTTGGCCTGCCTTCGATTCTCAAAACGCGCCGCCTCGGATACGACGGCAAAGGTCAGGCGCGCCTGAAGGATCGACATGATGCCCCAAAAGCGCTCGAAGCAATGGCCGGTGCAGATGCCATCCTAGAGGGTTTCGTCGACTTCGATTGCGAAATCAGCGTAATCGGTGCGCGCGGGCTGGACGACACCATCGCCTGTTTCGAACCAGGCGAAAATGTCCATAAAGACGGAATTCTGCGAACAACCACTGTGCCCGCAAACATTTCACCCGAACTACGCGAACGCGCGTTCGGCGTCGCTGGCACAATTCTGACGGCTCTGGATTATATCGGCGTCATTGGTGTCGAACTGTTCGTTGCTGGTGACGAATTGATCGTTAATGAGATCGCACCGCGCGTACACAACTCGGGCCATTGGACCGAGGCTGGCGCCGTCATTGACCAGTTCGAGCAGCACATTCGCGCCGTTGCTGGGTTGCCTCTGGTCGATCCGGTTCGACATTCCGACGTCGTAATGTCGAACATCATTGGTGATGATATGAATCTGGTTCCGGGAATAACCGCAGAAACCGGTGCCCAACTACACCTATACGGTAAGGCTGAAACGCGTGACGGTCGCAAAATGGGACACGTCACCCGTGTGGTAAGGCCCGCGTCAGATCGCGGTTAACGGACCATGTCTCGACCCGTACGGATTTCTGTTCGTGGCATAATCCTGAGGAACAACCAGTTGCTGCTGGTGAATGCTTGGCCAGGCCACCAAAGTAATTTGCTTTGCGCACCTGGTGGCGGCGTCGAATTGCACCAGTCTTTGCCTGAAAATCTCAAACGCGAAATCTTTGAAGAGACCGGGCTTGAAGTTGAAGTCGGCGACGCCGTGTTGATCAACGAGTTCCACGACCCAGAGCGCGAATTCCATCAGGTCGATGTTTACTTCCGCTGCACCCTGCTTTCGATAGGTATCCCCGCCGACTGGACCGACCCAGAAGGCATCGTCCACACACGCAAATGGGTAACGCGAGAAGAATTAGCCGTGCTCAACGTGAAACCCGACAGCCTTGCCGAGGTTGTCTGGGACCATGACGGTTCAGCGGCCTACGACCCGCTTGAACCGATTGTGCGCTAACGTTCTATCAGCCCCAAAAGCATCGCCGCCACAGCCGCTGCATCACGATCGCCAAGGCCAGCGAGTTGCGCCTTTTCAAAGTTGTCGCGAACCCGATTTGTCGCTGAAAGTTCGATACCAGCGGCCTCTGCAACACCGGTAAACAG
>JAPPOI010000329.1 GCA_028818055.1 Boseongicola sp. | reverse complement strand
GAATGTTGGGTGATCCACCGGGATAGTATCGTGGATCATCACGATCTTGCTGTGATCCGGCATCTCCATCATCGCCCGCATTGTTTGCGGGTTCAGGTTGGTGTGCCCGACGTTCATGTAGGCCAGCCCGTTTGGCATCCGCCACATGATTTTCCGAATAGAGAGAGATGATGCGCGCGAAGACGCAATGGCCCTGATTGTAGAGGCCATGTCTGCGCCATCCAGATCGGTACGATCCAGGTAGTCAGGCAAACGCGCCAAACGATCCGGCTCAAACATCAGGAAGCCGCGCGGTGTGCGAATGATCGCCCAACCGTTCTGCCGGATCACTTCTTCGAGGTACGCGCGCTCAACCCGGTCGATGCCGGACGGAGCACTGCGCCCAAGACGCGAGAATGATCGGCTTAAATCAAGGACTGGGGTTGCCAAAGTCGCCGTCCGTCGTGCCCAATTTCTACGTTGCTACTCAGCCGCACGGATCATCGGAGAGATGTCCCGCAGATAAGCAGCAAATTCATCCTGTAGTTCGTCGCGTGCAAGAGCAAAACTAACGGTCGCCTGTAAAAACCCGGCCTTAGAGCCGCAGTCAAACCTTTGACCGTTAAATTTCAATGCGTGCACACCTGCCTCAGATTCAACTTCAGCCGCGATGGCATCAGTCAGTTGGATTTCACCGCCCGACCCAGACTTTTGTCTGTTTAGTGTCTGAAGGACGCTGGGGGTGATGATGTAGCGACCAATAACAGCAAGGTTGGATGGCGCATCTTCAACAGAAGGCTTCTCAACCATGCCCTTTACTTTGACAAGCTGACCATCGCTGTCACCGACATCAAGGATACCGTAGTTGGGCGCCTGTGACTTTGGAACTTCCATGGCAGCGACAAGCGACCCACCGGTTTCTTCGTAGGCTTCGACCATTTGCTGAAGACACGGCTTGTCGGCCGCGATGACGTCGTCCGGCAGCATGACGGCAAACGGTTCGTTTGCGATCAGGCGACGCGCGCACCATACGGCGTGACCAAGTCCCATTGCGCGGTGCTGACGGATATAAGCAATTGCACCAGATTCCATGTTGGTGCTTTTCAGCGTTTCCAGCAGCTCGGTCTTTCCCGACTTGCGCAACGATGCCTCAAGCTGAGGTGCATGATCGAAGTAGTCCTCAAGAGCACCCTTGCCGCGCGAGGTGACAAAAATGAACTCTTTGATGCCTGCAGCGCGGGCTTCGTCAATCGCGTATTGGATCAAGGGTCGGTCGACCAAAGTCATGATCTCTTTCGGGACCGACTTTGTCGCAGGCAAAAACCGTGTCCCAAGCCCTGCGACTGGAAAGATCGCTTTGGTTACTTTTTTGTTCTTCAAAACAGCCACTAGTGTTCCTCACACCAAAGTCTCCGAAGTCATCCCGCTTCGGAGTAATTCTCGTTGTGCAACGGGTCAAACGTGACTGCCCCCCTCACTTCCCGTGCATCTTCAAGTCTCTACGATACCCCGTTGCTTTTCAACTCGTCTGATTTCATCTCTGACTCGATCGGCAAATCTGCACCACCTGAAAAGCCTGTCATTTCTGTCACTGCGTCCGAACTGACCACCGGTTTGAACCCACACTCCCGAATCGAGATAGCGGACATGGTGCCTGACCGGAGTTAAGGAAAAGCTGAAGACACTGGCGGGATGTCCGGACCTCGCCCACTCTTCCGCCTGCCGACGTGCTTGCTTTCTGCCCAGTAGCCTCGCCGATTCGATTTTATGGCTTTTTTTCATGAGCTTGATGGGTTTGAACGGACTCTTCCGCGGCTCAATTGGAGATGGGTTCAAAAGGTTCAAGGACAGACCTTCGACCCAGCCAGCCTCCAGATCCTTCATCAGCTTCGGCAAATCCCGCGGCTCTGCTGTACCGGTTGCCAAATGCTGTTCAAGACGCATGAACTCTCGCCTGAAAATGCGTTCCCGGATTTCGTCTTGGTTGGCGAATTCGTACCGCCGCACATAGGCTGCGGTACTTCGTCCTATGTCAAACAAACGACGCGGCCTGCGATGCGGCGTTCTTCGGACAGATTCGGCGAAAGAGTGGTGAACTTCTGCAAGCGGCGCGACGGCCAAGATATGGCCAGCTTTGGCAAGCCGCATCGAGGCATCCGAGTCTTCAAGAAAGAACGAAAAGGTCGGATCAAACCCGCCAAGTTGGCACAGGATATCGCGGCGAAAGCCACAGTTCGTACCAACCAGTTTCAAGGCGCGCCCATTGCGCAGATGCGGAACAAAAGGCGAGTCGTTGCCTGGTGGCTCTTCATGGGTTTCCGCTTCAGCATCAACTGAACAAACGCGGCTTTGAAACGAAATACCGTTTCGACCACGGACGAAACCGACAACCCCTGCCGCATCGGTTTCCATGAAACCTTCGACGAGGTGCGACAACCACATTGGCTCGGCAACAGCATCATCATCGACGAATGCGACTATCTCTCCCGCGCATTGACCCAACGCCGTGTTTCGAGCTGCGGAGATGTTCGCTTCATTGAATTCGATGGCGTGAATATCGTCAGCCAGTGGATGTCGGGCGACCGCTGCAAGGCCGGCCGCATCAGCAACAACAACAATTTCAAAATTCGGGTAGGCTAGTTGTGACAGCGAGGTCAGACAGCGTGAAAGCCATGTCGGCCGGTTCTGGCTAACAACAACAACGCTGACTGGCGGAGGCATCACGCCGCTATCCTTCCTTCAGCTCAACGCCCGGAGCAAAGGCCAAGAAATGTGGGTTTCTGAATTCGGGTTTGCCATAGGCCAATGTTTCGTGACCTTCGCGGTTGACGACCTGACCACCAGCCGCGGACAGAACCGCATGACCAGCAGCCGTGTCCCACTCCATCGTTGGACCCAGACGCGGGTAGAAGTCGGCTTCGCCCGTCGCAACAAGGCAGAATTTCAGAGACGAGCCAGCGCTTACGTTTTCCACGGTTGCATACTGAGCGATGTAGTCTTCGGTGGCAGCATCACGGTGCGATTTCGACGCAACAATTTTTAGGGCGCCGTTGTCCGGAACTGAGACCGAAATCGGTGTTTTCCGGGCTTCGCTTTCAGTCCCAAAGGGAGCTGTTTCTTCGTGCGCACCACCTTCGGCATCGGTCAAGAATAGCCTCTCCTTTGCGGGTGCATAAACCACACCAAGCGTCGGAACTCCGTCTTCGACCAGCGCGATGTTCACCGTGAAGTCCCCACGGCGTTTTATGAATTCTTTGGTGCCATCCAGCGGATCAACAATCAGAAACGTGTTGGCTTTCAAAACATGGGTGTTGGCTTGTTCCTCGGTGACCAAAGGAATGTCCGGAAACAGCTCCGTTAAACCAGCGGAAATATGCGCATCAGCGGCCTGATCTGCGACGGTCACAGGGCTTTCGTCCGACTTGGTTTCCACTTGGAAATCATCGGCTCCATAGATTTCCATAATGATATCACCGGCTTCCAGAGAAAGACGGCGCATCTCGCGCATTAACCGTGTTTTGTTGATTTCGGACACCCAGGAACCTTTTGACTTTGAAAGCAGGTGACAAAGGATTAATGTGAATGGCGGGGGCATCACAAGACCAATGCTGCAAGGTCAAAGTCGAGGCGAGCACAGAAGATGTTCCAGGCAGAGCGTAGAACCACCCTTTTGGATGGTGCCTTTACCTTCTTCATTCTGATCTTCCACACCGCCGTTAAATCCGTGCGGTCGGGACATCGCGACGCGATCCTCGCGATCCTTTACAACATCCTGCAAACCCTGATCATGATGGCAGCTTTTTATGCGCTGTTCGAGATTTTGGGATTGCGCGGACTGGCGATCCGCGGCGACTTCCTGCTGTATGTCATGTCCGGCATTTTCGTCTTCATGACGCATGTGAAGTCGGTCGGGTCTGTCATGGGCGCAGATGGTCCAACGTCGCCGATGATGAAACACCTGCCGATGAACCAAGGTATCTCGGTCTGTGCTTCGGCTTTGGGCGCGCTTTACACCCAATTCATTTCGATGTTCGTCATTCTCATCGGGTATCACCTGTTGTGGAAGCCCATCGAAATTCAGCATCCTTTCGGCGCAATCATGATGCTGGTTTTGGCCTGGTTTTCGGGTTGCGCCTTTGGGTTGGTGCTGCTGGCAATCAAGCCGTGGTTCCCGAAGGGCACTTCGATTGTGAACATGATCTACACGCGAATGAACATGTTCGCGTCAGGTAAGATGTTCGTCGCCAACACACTTCCGGCACACATGGTTGCCATGTTTGCCTGGAACCCGCTTTTCCACATCATTGATCTTGGGCGCGGATACATTTTCATCAACTACAACCCACTCAAATCCTCAATGATGTACCCGATTTGGGTGTCTTTGGTTTTGCTCGTCATTGGCGTGATTGGTGTTTCCTACACGTCGAAACATGCTTCTCTAAGCTGGGACGCAGCCCGCTGATCGCATTGGTCGAGGGCGCAGGATGTGCGTCCGCGCAACACTTTGAATTGTAATATGTATTTTTTAACCAGGCGCTTTTAGAAAATTCACATCGCTGATAGCTGGAACGAGAAAATTCGCGGTCGCATGATGCCTTTGCCACACGGCTGACAGCGGCCTGACCGCCACAATTTCGCCTTCGGTCTGCTCAAATCTCGTCCCGCTTGATCCGCTAGTTTAGCGGCGTTTGATGCTGAGAGGGCATTATGAAGATCGAGTTATTTCCTCGAACCCTTAATCTTGTAACCGGAACGGTATTCGGCGGTGCTTTGATCCTTGTCGGGATGTATCTGCTGGAATTGACCGAACAGGTTGGCGCAGGTGATCCGAATTTTGACTGGATTCTTGGTGGCTCTTTCATCCTCTTCGGCGCGGCGACAGCCATCATGAATGTTCTTCCTCTGATGCGACCAACACCGTCGTTCACAGCGGACTCCGAAGGGTTTTCGGTCATGGGCAAACGCAAGGAGCCCTGGCACAAGTTCCAAGGTATCGCCATCAAGCGCATGACGATCTTCAAAGTCTTTCCGGTGTTATCCTGGGTTGTCGTCCGGTCGGGCAAAGGCAAAGTCTTTTCCCGCAAGCTGCACATCAAGTGGACTCACCTGTCGGCACCTGCCCGGAGCATGGCGGATGAGATCGAAAAGTTCGCCAGAACCATGCAGATTGAAGAGACCCTCAGAGAACAAGCATTTGCCGACGCCAAAGCGGCCCGCCAGATTTCTCGTCAACCCGATGGCGTTCCCGCTATGCGCCGTCCAGTTCGGTCAAAGATGCCACCGAGCCCGGACTTTGCGGATAGTCCAATCAAAACGATGCCAGAGCGCAAACGGCTTCTGGGCGGTTAACGCGCAACTCTAAGAGTCAGATTTATCCGTCCACCATCGGGAAGCAGTCCGCTGGACCCAAACTTGATGCGATCAATTCCATGAAACGCCAAGCGGGCGTCACCGCTCAGCACGGCCACGTCACCGGACATCAACCAGCGGCTCTTGGTTGAATCCTTTCGGGACAAGCCTCCGACACGGAACAGCGCTTCATCTCCAAGCGAGATCGATAC
>JAPPOI010000213.1 GCA_028818055.1 Boseongicola sp. | reverse complement strand
TCCACCACGTTGATATGCTTGTGAGAATCTGCGCGGCAACTTCCGGAAATTGAGCTACTCACATTGCATCCAACACTTATGAAACGTCCAGTCATTCAAAGCGATTTGGGTTTGACATTGGGTTGGAATGACGACGTTAGGGCAACGCATCTTGGCTGAGACAACGTTTGTGACTATGTCTGGGTCAGGTAGGAGGTAACAGGCATGCGTAACGCCGCAACAGCACTTGGACTCATCGGTGGAGTATTGGCGCTTATTATGGGGATGGCCAGCTATGGCTACACGGAAGCGCTCTATCGATGGGAGGAGCTCACCCAGGTTCTCAATCAGCCAGAAAACGTGGACCTGGTCCGTGGCATGAGCGTGATTGCTCCGTTGCTTGCAATCGCTGGCGCAGCGATGGCCAGATATCGCGCGCTGTGGGGCGGAGCCGCTCTCGCGGTTGCCGCTGTCGGGATGTACATGGCGTTCGGCGTTGGGTTTTTCTCTATCTTTCCTATCGCGATGTGCGGTCTCGCCGCTATCCTTGCGATTGCAGCCCGGCAGCCTGATGTCGAGACGAGCCACTAAGAATCCGGTCAAGGCTCAGTGGACCCCCGCCGCGTAGAACCAGATACAGCAAGATAAAAATCCAAAACGCACGCTGATCCAAAATGATGCCATCCGGCATGCGATCAAACCATGCGCCAAGGGTTCCATTTGCGATGCCACCATGGCCGAACAAATCGACCCAGGATTGAACAAAGACGAAACCAATCATTCCAAGTGCAGCTAGTCGAGTAAATAGGCCCAACACGATCAGCAATGGCAAAATGAATTCAGCCCAAGTGCCCGCCGTTACGACAGCCCAGTGGAAAATTCCCAATTGCGAGAAGTCATATCCTGCTGCCTCCACAGTTTTTGGAAAGATCTGGATATAAGCTCCGTCGCTTGGAAACAGAAAACCCGTGAAACCTTCGCCGAGTTTTGTGAGACCCGAATTCCAATAGTAAAGCAGGAGTACGGCTGCGAAAACAAAGCGAGCCAAAGTCGTCATCAAAGGCACAGTCATGCGCTCAAGGCCCGAGAAAACGGTGTTGTGTGCGGATGTCAGGGCGTTGATCATGGGTCTTCCTTCACGTCGATTATCGCATTGTTCGCCAGAAGCAGAGCCAGCGTTGCGGATAGGTCAAAGTCATTCTGTTTGGACATGGCTGTCTCGTAGGCGTCGCCGAGCGTATTTTCGGCCTGAAGTGCAGCCAGAAATGTCGCGGCTCCGGGCGGCAAGAGATGTGGTTCTGGATCTAGATCGGCGCGCACCACGATGACGTCTTGGGCAACCATTTCTGGTTTTGCGGCCCCCTCGACCATGTTGAACTCCCAAATGGACAACACAGGCCAGTTTGACGATACAATCTGCAGCGCTTTCGAAAGCTCAACTTTCGATGCCATAAGAATTTCTGGTGCGATTGTCTGAAGTCTATCTGCCGAGAATGGCTCGGCATCCGCAGCATGATAGACTTTACGAATTGCCAACTCGAGCCGAGCAACATCTGGCAGATAACCAATGCCTCTTGTTGGTTCGAACGACGCAAGAAATTCGGGCATCTCTTGGCCATAGAACATCATCAGTGGCGAAGACGGTGGGTGTTTGCGAAGGAATGCGCCTGCAAGCAGTTTGAAGTTTTGCTCACCGACAAGTTTTGCAACTGCCGGAAAAGCTGTTTCAAGCGCTTCGGTGAGCGATACGGCCACATTGTTGCGATAAACGTCAAAGCGCCGTCCTGCCGGGCGACCTTGTCCATCACTCAATCCAGCAGGGCGCGGAAGGTCTGGCGTTAGCAGTGCAGATCGAAAGTCTGTTTGGTCAACGGTCATGCCAGTGCCTTTGACAAGACCTGGTCGGCGCGATCAGCTTCGGCCCTCAACGTTGGCCATTCTGGAACGTCGTTGTCCCATTCGATGAGAGTCGGCATCGGTCCAGACTTCGAAATGGTGTATTCGTATAGCGACCAAACTGGGTCCGCGACTTCGCGCCCATGGCTGTCGATGAGGAGTGGGGCACCATGATCGTCTTCGTCTTCGTCATGTCCACCCAGGTGAATTTCGCCGACGAGTTCGATGGGAAAGGCGTTGATGTAACTAATGGGATCAGTGCCGAGGTTCGTGGCGCTCACAAAAACGTTGTTGACGTCCAGCAAAAGCCCGCACCCGGTCCTCTTGGCGATTTCCTTCAAGAAATCTGTTTCCGAATAAGTCGATTCATCAAATGCCAAATACGACGATGGATTTTCCAACAGCATTTGTCGACCAATGGCGGTCTGCAGCTCGTCGATGTGATCTGCCACACGCACCAATGTGTCTGCGGTGTACGGCAATGGCAGAAGGTCGTTCAGGAATGCACTTTCGTGGGTGGACCATGCCAGATGCTCAGAGAAGCTTGCGGGCTTGGTCCAGTCAACGAGCTTTCTCAGTCGTTCGAGGTGGTCACGATCCAAACGGCCTTCGCCGCCGATCGAAAGTCCTACACCATGCACGGACAACGGAAAGCGCTGGCCCAAGTGTCGAAGTTAGGCAATCGGTCGCCCACCATCGCCCATGTAGTTCTCGGCGTGTATCTCGAGCCATTCAACCGGCCCGGGATCGTTAATTAGGTCTTGGAAGTGCTGGGGTTTGTATCCAACGCCTGGAGCGCCGGGCAGGGCTTCAAAGCCATGTATCGTCGCATCTAACATCGTTGGTCCCTCAGATAGTTCAGTTTGCCCCGGTCACGGTGCCGAGGCAAACTGTTCGTGTCGTCTTATGCAGGCAGGTCACGATCCAGAGCTTCGAGCGAGCCCATGCGTGCTGTGCCATCAGCCATTGCTGGCAGTTCGATGTCGGCGCATGTGCCAGCGTCAACCAAGGTCCAGGCGTTGCCCTGGTAGTCTACGGTCGATGTGCCGGCGCAAGTTGTGCCTGGTCCAGCGGCACAGTCATTTTTGCCAGCCAGCGAAACGCCGTAGCACTTTTCTTTAGACTGAGCGTGTGCCGGGGCCGACAGCGAAGCAGTAAGAGCGGCAGCGACTGCGCCAGCAACGGCAAGAGTTTTTGTTGTGTTCGACATTTGATGTCTTCCTTACATTGGGTTCAATAAAACTGGGTCGCGAGTGGCGACTGAGGATTAAAAAACAATTTGCCGGATCAACTTCCACTCACGGCTGCGTGTTTGACGTCGTCGTGACAGGTTGAAACAAACGCCGTAACAAAACCGGCGATTTTGCGCTTAATTTGACAGAATTTCAGAGTTTTAACTCAAATCTTCGTTAGACCTTCGGGTTTATGAGGTGACTCGCCTGAAACATCTCGGTGAGGACATTTCGTGAAATTGAAACTTTCGACGCTGTTTGCGTCTGCCTTTATTGCTGTCTCGACCCCGGCGATTGCCGCCGCACCCGAGCCAGTCACACTGGACCCAATCAATCATCAGTCTGCAGAACTTCAGATTCGCATGACAGATGGAACCGTCGTGACCTACACGCCGGCAGAGCTTGAAAGCCTGCCGACGTACCGCATCACAACGAAGACGCCGTGGCGGGACGATCCCGCGGTCTTTGAAGGCGTTCTGTTGATGGACCTTCTGAAAAAACATGGGATCGAAGGATCGGCCGCGATCCGGGTTGTCGCGGAAAATGAATACACAACCAGTTTTGACCGTAAGGTCTGGGAAGCCGCACCCATCTTGGTTGCAACTCGGGTAGACGGCCGAGCGCATTCAAGGCGAGCACGCGGACCAATTCAGTTTGTCGTGGCTTCGGATGACTACGAAGGCTCTTCGGTAATCACTGAGGACCATCTGGTCTGGATGGCTGCTGCAATTGAGGTTGCAGAATAACGCCGCACTTTAATGACGAGCTGGCTGGATAACTTGGCGTCACGTCGCGGCTTTACGCTTACAATGGGCGTTATCTGCGCCGTGACGTTGTCAGCTGGCGTCTGGTTCCATCGATCGACGTCAGCGATCGAAGAAACTGGCCGGCTCCTGAATCACTATAGCTCATCTCGCATTCATGCTGCTTTGAACGATTTAACGCGTCTGGCCATCGAGCTTCCATGGCGACAGGAAATCGCGAACGACGCCGGCACAATGTCGACGCAGGACTTCATGAAAGCCCTCGATATTTTGCACGCCCGTGCCGAACACATGGAAGCCCGGCTGGTCAAAATCAGCGATGTATCTGTCGACATTGACGAAGGCGATTATCGCGAGGCCTTGGAAGAAACCGGCGCGAATGCCGTCGCGGCTATTCGGAAGCTGGTTGATTTTGGTGACACGGTTGTTGGGCAGGAGAATTTGCCAGCCGCGTTACAAGACACTGGATACCGGCAAGAAATCGAAGCGGCACGGTTTGCGACGTTTCGGTATTTGGATCATGTCATCAAACTCGAAAGCCGGCTGGTGGCGCTTCAGGGCGAGCGCATTAATGCACTGACCCGCACGAGTTATGTTTTCCTTGTTGTCATTACGATTGCCGGCGCAGCGAGCCTACTTCTTCTTCGCGCTGAAGTCGTCGCCAGGAAAAAACGCGAACAGGCTGAAACCCGTGCGCATCGATTGGCGTTTTATGACACCGTCACAGGGCTCGCAAACCGTGTGCATTTCAGAGACCGTGTGGAAGAGTCTCTTCAAACTGGCAAGAAGGGCGCGCTTGTTATCATCGACTTCGACGGCTTTAAGGACATCAACGACAGGCACGGCCATGCGGTCGGTGACGACTTCTTGAAGATGCAAGGTGCACGTATCGAAGATCATGCGCAAAAGGCGCGGGGGATTGCCGCCCGTCTTGGTGGTGATGAATTCGCGGTTTACCTTGAAACAGACGATGTCGGTTTTCTGGAAGAATTCTGTGGATCGCTGATCGCGTATGGCACGCAGCCGCTAAACATTGGAAACTTGCGGCTGCTTCCGAATTTCAGTGTCGGTCTGGCGACAACGACGCAACTGTCAGTGGCGCGGGCCGTAGAATTCGGTGATTTGATGCGCGTCGCCGATTTCGCCCTATACAGTTCGAAAGCCAACGGCAAAGGCCGTTTTACGCTCTACGATTCAGACCTTGAACTTGTCTATTCTGAACGCCGGAAACTTCAGAAGGCGCTGCCCTTGGCCATTCAAAACGGCGACCTTGAGGTCTTTCTGCAACCCAAGGTTTCTCTGTCGACGGATCGCGTCAAAAGCTTCGAAGCATTGGTCCGATGGCGACGCGATGGCGAGATAGTGCCACCCGGTGAATTCATTGAAATCGCCGAGGAAACAGGGCGTGTGATCGAGCTTGATCAGTATGTCCTTCAAAAGACCGTCGAGATCCTGGCCGAGTGGAATGCTTCGCATGGCACTGATTTCTCGGTCAGTGTTAATCTCTCTGGACTTCACTTCAGGGGCGAAAACGATCTGGAGTTTGTAGCGCAAGCCCTGAAGAAGCATGGTCTTCCACCCGAAAATTTGACTCTAGAAATTACCGAAACCGTACAGCTTGGAAACTGGAAAAAGGTTGGGGGGCTAGTCGCATCATTACGCGAACTTGGCTGCCGGATTTCCATCGACGATTTTGGGTC
>JAPPOI010000444.1 GCA_028818055.1 Boseongicola sp. | reverse complement strand
CCGGAATGGCTTCGAGTGCAATCCAACGCCATTCCCGGAATTCCGGATGCTCTGTGTTTAAGTCAATATCCTCGTCACGCCCCAAGAATCGCAGGGCAACCAGAGTGATCCGCTGGCCACGCCATTTTTTTCTTCGCCCGACTGAATTGCCGGATGGCCAGTCATAACAAATAGTCTCATCAGCAATTGCCATGATTTCGGCATCGGACGTTCCGATTTCTTCTGCTAACTCTCGGAATGCGGCCTGTTCCACGGTCTCTCCATCGTCGATTCCACCCTGCGGGAGTTGCCACGCGGTTTCCCTTCTGTCGTTACGTTCTGCGACAAGAACCTTACCGGCCTTGTTAAAAAGAGCCATCGCTGCGCAAGGGCGGTAAGCGTATTCTGCAGCCATGATGTATGAGCTATCTTGCAGATCTTTTTGAGACTGCTGAAACAGGTGCGAGGCTAAAACCGCGCTTTTCTACTGATTTGGCCCAGTTCCCAATGCGTTCAAGGGTGACGGGATAGGGGAACCCCATGGCCACGGCATGACCGAGTTGACGCGCTAAACGTTCCGTTTCCCGCAATTGAGAATCTATGGCCAGCCGAGAAGCGGTCGCATCCAGCTGCAAGATTGTTGCAGCGAACGGCAGTTTTATGGTTCTGGCGATATCACCAATAACGTTGCGCATCGCGCTGTGGCTTTCCAGATAAAGCAGTCCGCGTTTGCGCAAAGCCGACAGAACCATACGCATGTGAGAGTGAGAGCGCGTAAAACGTGACCCCATAAAGTTAACAACACCGACATAGCCGACCCCGCGATCCAAAACCCATTGCAAGCGACTAGTGTTTTCTTTGTCACTCAATGTTGTCAGAAGGGCCTGAGGACCAGGGTCAAATTGTGGATAGTTGGTCGGCTCCATTGGAACCATCAACAAGACTTCGTGCCCTGCTGTGCGAGCTTCGCGTATCCAGCTTGTTAATCCGCTGGCGTAGGGTGAAAAGGCCAGTGTGATTGCGCCAGGCAAGCCTTGGATCGCCGCGCGTGATGCTGTTGCACTTGTACCGAGGCCGTAGAGTACGATGGCAATTTTGGGTTTCGATTTTTGTGCATTGAAGGGTCGGGCATAGACCCGCCAAGCTTCTCGCCCATCCCTCCCAACGATAGGCAGAGGTCCGGCTGCGGATTTCTCAATGAGTCCCTGATCGGGCACCGGCGGCAACGGCCTTTCCCTGCGTTTGGCGGGTAGTTTTGGAACAGCCGGAATGATCGGGGCGGCAACACTCTCTGCGGGAGGTGCAACAGGTTTTTGTTCGGGTGCTGCTTCAACCTTTTGAACTGGTGGCGGTACAGGGGTTTCCGGCGCTCTTGTTGGAGGCTCGTTCGTTTTTTTCGCGGGAGGTGTGTTGGCAGGAGCAATGGGCTCTATTGGCGTGGTTGGTTTTGACACTTCCGTTTTTGGCGTCGGTGGTTTTTGGGCTGCCTTCTGCATATCCTTCTTCACCGCAGCCTTCGGTGTCGATGGTTTTACCGCAACTGTATCGGTTGGCGGTGCCGGAGCCGTTTTAGTCGCAACGGGATCAGTGGACCCATTGCAAGCGACTAGTGTTTTCTTTGTCACTCAATGTTGTCAGAAGGGCCTGAGGACCAGGGTCAAATTGTGGATAGTTGGTCGGCTCCATTGGAACCATCAACAAGACTTCGTGCCCTGCTGTGCGAGCTTCGCGTATCCAGCTTGTTAATCCGCTGGCGTAGGGTGAAAAGGCCAGTGTGATTGCGCCAGGCAAGCCTTGGATCGCCGCGCGTGATGCTGTTGCACTTGTACCGAGGCCGTAGAGTACGATGGCAATTTTGGGTTTCGATTTTTGTGCATTGAAGGGTCGGGCATAGACCCGCCAAGCTTCTCGCCCATCCCTCCCAACGATAGGCAGAGGTCCGGCTGCGGATTTCTCAATGAGTCCCTGATCGGGCACCGGCGGCAACGGCCTTTCCCTGCGTTTGGCGGGTAGTTTTGGAACAGCCGGAATGATCGGGGCGGCAACACTCTCTGCGGGAGGTGCAACAGGTTTTTGTTCGGGTGCTGCTTCAACCTTTTGAACTGGTGGCGGTACAGGGGTTTCCGGCGCTCTTGTTGGAGGCTCGTTCGTTTTTTTCGCGGGAGGTGTGTTGGCAGGAGCAATGGGCTCTATTGGCGTGGTTGGTTTTGACACTTCCGTTTTTGGCGTCGGTGGTTTTTGGGCTGCCTTCTGCATATCCTTCTTCACCGCAGCCTTCGGTGTCGATGGTTTTACCGCAACTGTATCGGTTGGCGGTGCCGGAGCCGTTTTAGTCGCAACGGGATCAGTGGCATCGGGCGGTGGAGCCAGCATGAGCCATACGGTGCCGCCAGCTGCCAATGCGACCAAAACCAACAGAAGTATCGCAGGTAAGCGCACACCGCTGCGCGTAGGATCACGCGGCTCTTTGTTTAACACGACTCTTCCCGTTTTTCCGATGCTTAGTGACGCGCATAGGACCGTTTGGGATCAGTTGCTCATCCGTACATTATAGAGCGAGATGCCACGAATGAGTCCAAGAGCTCTTTCAAGTTGATAGTCAAACGGCTTTTCACTGGCCTTGGTGTCTTTGTTGTCCCCACCTTTTCCACCGTCCTCGCCCTTTTTCTTGGGGGCGTTGGGGTTTTCCAAAGCGCCCTTGAGGTCCGACTCACGACGTCGTTTGCCCTGGTCAATGGTCTCAAGCTTGGCCTGCTTTACTTCAATATCCGGCGTGATGCCTTTGGCCTGAATGGATCGGCCTGACGGTGTGTAGTAATGCGCTGTTGTAAGACGAATTGCGCCATGCCCTGATAGCGGGATAATAGTCTGAACGGAACCTTTTCCGAAGGACTGCGTTCCAAGAACAACGGCGCGGCGATGATCCTGAAGGGCGCCAGCGACAATTTCAGAGGCCGATGCCGATCCACCATTGATTAGGACAACGATCGGCAGATTTTCCGCCAAATCACCTTTCTTTGCGTTGAATCGCTGGGCGTCGTCCGCGCGACGTGACCTTGTAGATACAATTTCACCGCGATTGAGAAAGGCATCTGAGACCTTTATGGCCTGGTCCAGTAAACCACCTGGATTGTTGCGTAAATCCAGAACAATTCCCTTTAATTTGTCGCCGAGCTTTTCCTTGATTTTTTTCATTCCTCTTGCGATGCCAACATCGGATTGCTCGGTAAAGGAGGTCAGGCGTAAATATCCTACATCGCCTTCGGTCCGCCAGCGGGCAGATCTGACCTTTATGACGGCGCGGGTTATCGTTACATCGAAAGGTTCCCGCCCCTCACGACGAATGGTGAGTTTGATGTCCGAATCGACGAGACCCCGCATCTTTTCAACGGCTTCACTTAGCGTCAGTCCGCGTACCGGCGTGTCATCAAGATGCGTTATATAATCGCCTGATTTAAGACCCGCTCTATAGGCAGGTGTGTCATCAATTGGAGAAACGACTTTTACAAAGCCATTCTCCATTGTGACCTCAATACCCAGGCCGCCGAATTCGCCTTTGGTTTGCACCTGCATATCCTTAAAGCTCTTGGGCGACAGGTAGCTTGAATGGGGATCCAGCGAGGTCAACATGCCGTTAATTGCGGATTCGATCAGTTTTTCATCGCCGACTTTATTTACGTAGTCAGCTCTAACCCGTTCAAAGACGTCTCCAAACAGATCAAGCTGACGGTATGTTTCAGAGGTGTTCTTTTGGGCGTGACCGCTTACCGGGAAAAGAACCAGAGTGAAAACGGCTGTCGCCGCGAGAATTCGTGTAACCATTATCCGCGTTTCCTATCTCGTCTTGCCGCAAGCCACGGCAGGGGATTGATCGGCCGACCATTTCGGCGCAATTCTAGATATAGTGTTGTGCCGGTCAGTTCGGTAGAGGGTATTATGCCAACGGGCTCGCCCGCCAGCACTTTTTCACCGACTGGCACATCAATTCTGGCTAACCGGCCAAGAAGCAAATGGTATCGTTGGCCATATTCGATGATGAGCAGATTGCCGAGGCCCCGGAAGGGTCCTGCAAATACAACTCTGCCGCTGCTTGGAGAAATTACAGTGCCATTGGGATGTGTTCTAATCAGAACACCACGGGATTTCTGACCATTGTGATCTTTGCCACCAAAAGATACTGCCACCCGGCCGGCGACAGGTAATCCACGCCTTGGAAAGCCAGACAGGGCTGCAGATCGTGATTTCACGCTCTCCGCGTCCTTACTCTGACGGTTCGGTCCTGTTGTTCTATTTTTTCGATCGGGTGATGCGGTTTTTGGTTTTGCAGGCGTCCTCTCTGATATGCGCCTGGTTTCATTGGTCAGTCGTGTGACCAGATCTCGTAGGTTCTTGGCTTTATTTCCCAATGCCTGCGCTTTTTTGCCGAGTATTTCCTGAGCGGCACTGGTGGTTTTAGCGAGCTGTATTTTTTTCGAAGTTAGCGTCGCTAGTGTCTGCCGTTCGCGATTGAGGTCCTTCTGCTCGGTTTGTATTTTCTGTCGCGCCGCCGTAATTGCTGTCCTGATTTCCGCGAGCGCCCTGATGTCTTCCCGTAAGACCTGAGCTCGGGACTCAATTTCCGGGACCGTGCCACGGAGCAATAATGCACTTCTTATGGTGTCGGCTGGTGTCGCTGGCAAAGCGATCAGGGCGACGGGTGGATGGAGCGCGATCCTCTGTAAAGCCGCAATTAGACTGCCGAGCTGTCGTTTTTGTGCCCTAAGCGATTGTCGTTTATCTGTTGCACGGTGGTCGAGCTCTTCCAACTGCTCCTCAAGCTTGATCAGCGCAAAAGCGTGATCTCGTGCCTTAGCCGCGACGGCGACGGATCGTTTCCTTAATTCTTTCAGTTCAGCGGATGTTTTGTCAGCTTTTCGAGACAGCGCCTGCGATCTCGAATTCGTTTCTCCAAGGCTTTTTTCAACGTCCTTGAGAGAATTATTGGGGTCGGCAGACGCGGCAGGTACAGCCCAGGCGCCTAAGGCAATAGCGATAACGAAGACAGAGGTTTTACGCGGACGCCGATACAGGATTCCTGCCTCCACTGTTATTGGTTGCGTCCGGACTTCCAATTAGAGAACGGCCCGTCATCTGCGCTGGCTGTTTGAGTGCCATCAATGTCATCAAGGTTGGGGCGACATCGGCAAGTGCGCCATCAGTCAGTGTTGTACATTCGTCGGGTGCGTTAACCAGAATTGCGGGTACAACGTTTGTCGTATGAGATGTAAAAGGCTTGCCGGTCTCAGGGTCTGTCATCGTTTCCGCATTTCCATGATCGGCGGTGATGAAAAGCGCGCCGCCAGAATCCTTAACTGCCTGCTCTAGCCGACCCAAACATTTATCCACAGTGGCGATAGCTTTGATTGCCGCGGGTAGAATACCTGTATGTCCAACCATGTCTGGATTGGCATAATTCACAAAGATGAAGTCATAGTTACCGGTGCCAATTGCTTCAATCAGCCGATCAGTTACTTCGGCCGCCGACATTTCGGGTTTTTCATCATAGGTCGCGACTTTTGGCGAGGGGATAAGGGCACGGTCTTCTCCGGGGTAGGGC
>JAPPOI010000322.1 GCA_028818055.1 Boseongicola sp. | reverse complement strand
CAAGTCGGCCAGTTCATTCTCGTTGATGTCGACAAGATGCAGTTCTGCCGGGGCGAAGCTGGCAAGTATTTTTGTGGTCGCATTGCCAATCGAACCAGCGGCCCCGATCACCAGAACACGTGCGCCATTCAGTCGGGCATCTATGTCGGCCCGATGGGTTTCCAAGTCCGAGAAGAAGAGCGGTTTATCACGCCCGATAACGCGCAACACCTGATCGTCAGTCAGCATCTTCCGGCCTCCGTCGAAGATTTTTGTTTGTCACGCAATCCACTTTTTCCCACATCAATCTGACCAACTTTGCGGAAGAGATCGAGTGTCATGCGACGTCTTTTCTTTAGTCCTGCCCCGACAACTGCCCGCTGAGCAGATCATCAATCACGGACTTGAGTTTCGCTATCCCAAGCGCACTTAGCAACTTTCTGTTGTCATAAGGCGATTGCACCTCGTCCGCATGTTCGGGGCGATTGCCCGTTGCGGCATCGATCAGATCTTGTCCTGATGTCCAGATCCCTGAGGCCAGATTCCAGACACCGCTCAGGTTCTCGCGGAGCGCAAGTTCCATAAACTCGGAAACATACCGAAGGTGTATGAAGTCCCTTTGGGCACTTGGGTCACGCAAGCTGGGACCGCCCGGTGATTTTTGGCTCGACAGCAAGTCACCCAACATCGTGTTCGGCTTGGCTACATCGCCGTACATATTGGAAGGTCTGACGATCAGGTCTTTTTCTGGGTCCAGTTGTTTTTCAATACGTCGTTTGAAGTTGGCGTATGGTGTGTCGGCGAATTTGGTAGAGTTCTCGTTGTGACTAGACGGTTCGGAAAGATCGTAGACCGCCACCGACGAAAAATAGATCACCTTCGCGACGGAGGCTGAAAGTACTTTGGAATTATGGACAGCAGCGTCGATCGTTGCGTAGTCAGACTGAGTTGCACCAGCGTCCGGGTTCTCCGAGAGGTGGATAACGGCGGCGTTGGGGTCGAGTTTCAAACCCGGCGGCAATCGCAGTACCTTTCCATCGACGAATAACCGCAATGGTTCTGTTTGAATGCCACAGGCGGCCAATTCTTTAGAAAGATGCCTTCCGACGTAACCAGTTGCGCCAGTGATGTAGACGAGAGATGTCATTCTTTCCCGTGGGTTACTCGTGGTCGGCATGCGAAAGGCGACACGTCACCGGCCGCCCAAATGGCTTTCGTGGATGTACTCCAGATACCCGTCTGTGTAAACGAACGCGACGCCAAGTGGCGCCGCGTGTACTGTCAAACAGCGAGTGTCTTGCTGATCATTTCAGACACTCGACCAGCACGCCCGCAAGGTTTTTCAACAGTTGCCCGTACATGTCCGGGCCGGGTTCCAAATCCGAGCCCAGTGGGTCCAAAATGCCGGTCGATGCCTCGGTTCCGTCCATGACTGTTGCAACCATGCCTGGATTAAACTGCGGCTCTGCCAAGACACAATCGATGCCGTCTTCGCGCACCCGGCCTTGAATGTCGGCAATTCTGGTAGGGCTTGGATCAGATGCATCCGACAGAGAAATCGCACCGGCAGCCGGAAATTCAAACGCCGACTCGAAGTATTGATAGGCATCGTGGAACACGATGAACTGTTGGTCGCGCACCGGTTCAAGGGTTTCCAAGATCTCGGACTTAAGTTCTGCAATTTCTTCCCGCCCAGCAGCAGCATTGGCAAAATATTCGCCTGCGTTGCTTGGGTCCGCCGTGGAAAGCTGAGCCGCGATTTCATTTAACCAAACCGCTGCGACGTCGGGTGACAGCCATGCGTGCGGATCGTGTTCGCCATGAACGTGGCCGTCATGATCATCGTCCGTCTCCGCGTGGTCTTCATGATCACGTTCATCGTGATCGTCGTGCTTGTCTTCGGCGTGCTCGTCGTGATCATGTTCGTCATGTTCGTCATGTTCGTCATGTTCGTCATGTTCGTCGTGGTCGTGCGTTTCGAACAATGCGTCTTCCCGAAAGTCCAGCGGCTCGATGCCATCCACTTCCAAAAGCGTCGTTATGGAAGCATCGCCTGCTAAAGTATCGATCGCATCTTCCAACCACGGCGTCAGACCTTCCCCCACCCAGAACACGATATCCGCGTCCTGAAGCGCCTGCGCGTCTGATGGCTTCAAGCTGTATTCGTGTGGAGATGCTCCTGGAGGTATCAGAAGATTTGGCTCACCGACGCCGTCCATTACGCGGGCGACAAGCGAATGAATCGGGGCTATATCGACCGCAACAGATGGCACGTCTGCCATCGCGGTGCCGCCAAGAAATGAAGCCGCAATCGTCAAAGGAAACCGTTTCATGGACATTCTGATACCTATGTGATTTTATAACATTCCACTTGAAGTATATGAGTGGATAATCGTTGACAAGCGAGGAAATGAAAGTGCCCCGGAATTCTTCAAACCCGGTCGGTTTTGCGAAACATGATCACGTCAGGTGTATTGCAGACGCTTTGTCGGCGGCAGATGCCCGATGCGAAGAGCAAGGTTTGAACATGACGCCCGTTCGACGCAAAGTTCTTGAGCTTTTGCTGACAGAACACCGCGCCCTTGGAGCTTACGCAATTCTGGACTTGCTGCGCGAGGCCGGGTTCAAGTCACAGCCTCCTGTTGCGTACCGCGCATTGGACTTTCTCACCGAGAACGACTTTGCGCACAAAATTGAGCGTCTGAATGCGTTCGTCGCCTGTTCGCATCCAAGCGAAAATCACTCGCCGGCCTTCATGATCTGTCGCGTCTGCCAGACGGTTGCTGAAGCTGAGTCTCTGCTTGAAGAGGGCACGCTGGGAGCGGCCGCAGATGCAACCGGGTTTCAAATCGAGCGAACCGTCGTTGAAGCTGAAGGCGTGTGTCCAGATTGCGTTGAGGCGGCAAGCGCATGAGCCTGATTGAAGTCGAAAATCTCAGCATTCAGTACAACAAGAAGACGGTGCTCAGCCATGTCGATCTGAAAGTCGACCCGGGCGAGATCGTTACTATTGTCGGGCCGAACGGTTCGGGAAAGACCAGTCTGTTCAAGGCCATTTTGGGGTCGATTGAAACCTCGGCTGGCCACGTCCAAAAAATGCCAGGACTCCGCATTGGCTATGTTCCACAAAAACTTCATATCGATCCGACGTTGCCGATCACTGTTGAACGTTTCCTCAGGTTAAACGGGCAAGTTGATCGGTCGGCATGTCGGGCGGCTCTTGAAGCGGCCGGCGTTCCCGATCTTTTGAAACAACAGATGTCCAGATTGTCGGGTGGGCAGTTTCAGCGCGTGCTTCTGGCGCGTGCATTGATCGACCGACCAGACATTCTGCTGCTTGATGAAGCGACACAAGGGTTGGACCAAGCCGGATCCGCATCGTTTTATCGTCAGATAGAGAACGTCCGAAACGAAACCGGATGCGCGATATTGATGATCAGTCACGAGCTTCACGTCGTTATGAGTGCGTCGGATCGTGTTGTTTGCCTGAATGGTCATGTCTGCTGCGCCGGTACACCAGCCGTTGTTGCTTCGGCACCAGAATACCGCGCGCTATTCGGGACTGGCACGGGTGGCGCTTTGGCCCTTTATCGCCATGACCACGATCATCAGCATGACCATGACCATGACCATGACCATGATCACCCGCACCCTGCCAATGAGGTTGCCCACTAGTGCTTGATGATTTCATGACCCGCGCGACGTTGGCTGGCATTGGCGTTGCGATCGCAGCAGCGCCTTTAGGCTGCTTTGTTGTTTGGCGCCGCATGGCTTACTTCGGCGATGCTACGGCGCACGCAGCGATACTGGGCGTTGCGCTGTCTTTGGCATTCCAGACATCAATTTTTATTGGTACGGTTGCCATTGCTCTGGTCATGGCAACTACAGTGACCCTGTTGTCGGGTCGCGGATACGCAATGGACACGATTCTTGGGGTGTTGGCGCATTCGTCGCTTGCCTTCGGATTGGTTGCTGTATCTTTCCTTTCCGGAGTTCGCATCGACCTTATGGCGTATCTTTTCGGGGATATTCTGGCTGTTTCTCGTGTCGATCTTGCCGTCATCTGGGGTGGCGCGATTGTTGTGGTTGGCTTGATCGCTTGGCGATGGTCGGCACTTTTGACCTCGACCCTCAATGAAGAACTGGCCTTTGCAGCCGGGCTGAACCCCCGGCGCGAACAACTGATTTTGACCCTTTCGCTCGCCATTACCGTTGCTGTCGCGATCAAGGTCGTCGGCGTTCTATTGATAGCGGCGATGCTGATCATCCCAGCCGCCGCAGCGCGCGGTCTATCCAGAACGCCCGAAGCCATGGCAGTTATTGCAGCGGTCATTGGTGTGTTTTCAGCAGTAGTTGGCCTGCGCGGAGCCTATGTGTTTGATACGCCCGCTGGTCCATCCATCGTGTGCGTCGCAGCCGTCTTGTTCGCATTGTTCGGGGTACTGGGCAGCGCGAGGGGCAGCAAATCAATCTAAGTGATTTCGCCTGCGCGGTAAGGCTCCATGTCTTATACCTTAGGGTGCGAGCCTTGATGTTTTCCTTCGACACTCATGTCGAAACAGGCTTACAAGTGAGGCACCGCAAAGCGCCCGAAATATTAGGTTTTCGCGTCGCTTGCGCCATTTCGAAGGAGGAAGAATGTCGGGAATTGCTTTGGTCACTGGCGGTGGCAGCGGCATAGGGAAGGCATGTGCGATCAGGCTTGCCGAGGCCGGTTATGACGTCACGGTTACGGGCCGTCGCCTTGAGGCTTTGGAAAGCACTGTTGAGGCGATGGGATCCGGGCAGGCTATCGCCTGCGACGTGACAGATACCGCACAGGTCGACGCGCTTTTCGAAAAGATGGTTCAAGACAAAGGCCGTATCGACGTGGTCTTCAACAACGCTGGCAATAACGTGCCGGCGGCCCCGATCGGCGACGTGCCTCCTGAAGACTTTCGAAAGGTCATGGACGTCAACTTGTTTGGTGCGTTTCTGATTGCCCGAGGCGCATTCAACGTGATGCGCGCCCAAGACCCGCAAGGCGGCAGGATCATCAACAACGGGTCAATCTCTTCGACCATGCCGCGCCCGGGATCGGCGCCCTATACCAGCACAAAACACGCCATTACCGGACTAACGCGCACAACATCTTTGGACGGACGCCCCTTCAACATCGCATGCGGCCAGATCGACATCGGAAACACAGCATCGGACATGACGTCGGCCATGCAAAGTGGCGTTCCTCAGGCAGATGGCTCGATCAAACCAGAGCCTGTCATGAGCGTGGACAACGTCGCTGAGACCGTGAAGCTGATGGCTGACTTGCCACTGGACGCAAACATTCAATTCGTCACCGTCATGGCGACAAACATGCCGTTCGTTGGGCGCGGGTAATAGGGGCCAGAATGAAACTCTTTGATTTAACAGGCAAAACGGCTCTGATTACCGGTTCGTCGCAGGGCATTGGGTACGCGCTGGCGCAAGGTTTGGCCGAAGCCGGTGCCACCATTGTTCTCAACGGTCGTGATACCACGAAGCTATCTGCGGCGGCGAAGTCGCTGGCAACCGAAGGTGCAGAAGTTCACGAACTGCCATTCGACGCCACCGACGCCGAAGCGGTCCGGGCGGCCATTGATGGCTTTGAAACCGAAAGCGGATCCATCGATATCCTGGTCAATAATGCCGGAATGCAATTTCGCACTCCGCTGGAAGATTATCCGGACGACATGTTCGAGACCCTTTTGAAAACCAATGTGACGTCCGTGTTCTTGGTGGGTCAGGCCGTTGCGCGTCACATGATCAAGCGTGGTTCGGGGAAGATCATCAACATCGCCAGCGTACAGACTGCGCTCGCTCGCCCAGGCATTGCGCCTTACACCGCGACCAAAGGCGCTGTCGGCAATCTGACCAAAGGAATGGCCACGGATTGGGCGAAGTACGGTTTGCAATGCAACGCAATTGCCCCGGGCTATTTCGACACACCGCTAAACGAAGCTTTGGTCAACGATCCTGAATTCAGCGCGTGGCTGGAAAAAAGGACTCCGGCGGGACGTTGGGGTAAAGTTGACGAATTGGTTGGCGCTTGTGTGTTCCTCAGTTCAGCAGCTTCGAGTTTTGTGAACGGGCACACGCTTTACGTAGATGGTGGCATCACCGCCAGCCTCTAAGGAGCTTTCTGATATGCGCGCCATTGTCATTCATGATGCCAAGGACCTCAGGATCGAAGAGCGAACCACGCCGGATCTGAAAAGTGGTCAAGTCAAGATCAGGCTGGCAACCGGAGGCATCTGTGGCTCGGATTTGCATTACTATCATCACGGTGGGTTCGGCACGGTCCGTTTGAAAGAGCCGATGATCCTCGGACACGAAGTATCGGGCTTTGTTGAAGACATGGCCGATGACGTCGCGGGGCTTAACGTCGGTGACCTCGTTGCGGTCTCGCCTTCAAGGCCGTGTAACGCGTGTCAGTACTGCCTTCGTGGTCTTCCCAATCATTGTCAGAACATGCGGTTCTATGGTTCTGCGATGCCATTCCCACACATTCAGGGTGCGTTTCGAGAAACCCTGATAGCAGACGTCTCACAATGTGTTCCGGCCACAGGATTATCGGCTGGCGAAGCCGCAATGGCCGAGCCACTTGCAGTTACGCTTCACGCAACGCGGCGTGCGGGGGACATGCTGGGCAAGCGAGTATTGATCACCGGAAGTGGTCCGATTGGCACACTCGCCACCCTTTCGGCGCGCGCAGCAGGAGCGACCGAAGTCGTGGTCACTGACATCGAAGATCAGGCTTTGACGTTTGCGGCGCAGGTCGGTGCAGACCGAACGATCAATGTGGCGACCGAGCCCGAGAAACTGGATGAATACACATCCGGCAAAGGATACTTCGATGTTCACTACGAGTGCGCGGGTCGCCCCGAAACCCTGGCAACGGGTGTTGCAGCGCTCGCGCCCCGCGGGATCATCCTTCAACTGGGACTCGGTGGCGATATGTCCGTTCCCGTTCAAGCTCTGACGGCAAAAGAGCTGGATTTGCGTGGCTCGTTCCGGTTTCACGAGGAATTTGCAACCGCTGTGTCGCTGATGCGTTCAGGGCAAATCGACGTGAAACCTTTGATATCCCACACGGTGCCGTTGGAGGATGCCGTTGCTGGTTTCGAGTTGGCGGGCGACCGGAAACAAGCAATGAAAACCCAGATCGAGTTCACGACCGCCATGGAATAAGGGGTTGCCGCCCCTTGGCAATCTGTTCCAAGTAGATGTCGAGGCAGCTGGCAACCTTGGGAAAAGGTGTGTCGCGCTGCAAAGCTCCCGAAGTTAGCATATTCTCAGAAGGAGATGCGTGGTGAAAGACATGAAACCAAGAGGATTTGGACCCGATCTGAACAGCTTCGACTGGGCTGATCCATTCCGCCTTGTGGATCAGCTTTCAGAAGACGAACGCATGCTGGCTGATGCGGCGCGTGACTTCGCACAAGATCAGTTGATGCCGCGTGTCACATCGGCTTATGCCGAAGAGAAGGTTGAACCCGAGATTTTCGTAGCCATGGGTGAAGCCGGACTTCTAGGATCGACAATCCCTGAAGAGCTTGGAGGGCTGGGCGCTGGCTATGTGACTTACGGGCTTATCGCGCGCGAAGTTGAACGCGTGGACAGTGGCTATCGTTCGATGATGTCGGTGCAATCCAGCTTGGTCATGTACCCAATTCACGCCTACGGCACTGACGAGCAGCGGCAGAAGTACCTTCCGAAACTTGCCAGTGGTGAGTGGATCGGCTGCTTTGGATTGACCGAACCCGACGCCGGATCGGACCCGGCTGGTATGAAGACGCGGGCCGAGAAAACTGATGGCGGATACCGGCTTTCGGGCTCGAAAATGTGGATCTCGAACAGCCCAATCGCCGACGTGTTTGTTGTTTGGGCCAAATCCGATGGGCATGACGGGAAAATTCGGGGCTTCGTCCTTGAGAAAGGGATGAAAGGCCTCAGCGCACCCAAAATTGAAGGAAAGCTTAGCCTTCGTGCGTCCGTAACCGGTGAGATTGTGATGGATGGCGTCGAGGTTGGAGAAGATGCGCTTCTGCCTGATGTTGAGGGGCTGAAAGGTCCTTTTGGATGCCTGAACCGCGCCCGCTACGGAATCGCTTGGGGCGTCATGGGAGCTGCGGAAGATTGTTGGACGCGTGCGCGGCAATACGGGCTGGACCGTAAGCAATTCGGGCGCCCGATTGCGCAAACCCAGCTATTCCAAAAGAAGCTCGCAGATATGCAGACTGAAATCACGCTTGGCCTTCAGGCCGCTTTGCGCGTTGGCCGATTGATGGATGAAGGCCAAGCCGCGCCCGAGATGATCAGTCTGATCAAGCGCAACAACTGCGGCAAGGCTTTGGACATCGCGCGTCACGCGCGCGACATGCATGGGGGCAACGGCATCAGCCAAGAGTTCCACGTCATACGACATGCTGCGAACCTTGAAACCGTGAACACCTATGAGGGAACGCATGATGTGCACGCGTTGATCCTCGGACGCGCACAAACCGGCTTGCAGGCCTTCTTCTAAGAGACGGGCAATGGATCGCGCCGCAATCGTCCATGACAATTTTCTGCGTCGCGTAGCGGCAGAAGACCTACCAGCTGGAGCCAAGCCCAATGGCGCGTTGCCCGCTGAGTTGGCAGTCTCAATCTACCGAACCGGGTGCGTAAGCCGCGCACTTGATCGGAAAAGTCGTGCGATGCAGGCGGCGGGCGATGGATATTACACGATTGGTTCGTCAGGCCACGAAGGCATGGCCGCTGTTGCCGCCGCACTCAGACCGACCGACCCGGCCTTTCTTCATTACCGTGACGGAGCTTTTCAGCTTCAGCGTGCCGAGCAGGTGCCAGGGCAGACTATGGCCTGGGATATGCTTTTGTCGTTTGCGTGTTCCACGGATGATCCGATCAGCGGTGGGCGCCATAAGGTTCTGGGGTCCAAGCCGCTAAACATCCCGCCACAAACATCCACGATCGCCAGCCATTTACCGAAGGCCGTCGGTGCAGCTTATGCTATCGGTGCAGCCAAACGGCACCGGCCCGAACACGCGACGATGCCGGACGATGCAATCGTTTTCTGTAGTTTTGGCGATGCCTCGGCCAACCATGCCACCGCACAAGGTGCGTTCAATGCAGCTGGTTGGACGGCCTATCAGTCGTCACCATTGCCGCTTCTGTTTTGCTGCGAAGACAATGGAATCGGAATTTCAACAAAGACCCCAAAAGGTTGGATCGCAGCGAATTTCCGGAACCGGCCCGGCATCAAGTACTTCGCGTGCGACGGATTGGACATCTACGACACCTACGCCACCGCCCAAAAGGCTGCCGAGTTCGTGCGCAGCCAGCGAAAACCAGCTTTTCTCCATGTGCGAACTGTTCGACTTTACGGGCATGCTGGCGCCGATGTGGCAACCAGCTATCTTCCCAAGTCCGAAGTCGAGCAGGATGAGGCAAATGATCCGCTTTTGCATGCTGTCCGGTTGCTATCGGATTCCGGTGCATTGTCGTCTGCCGATGCCTTGGACATCTATACCGAAACCTGCCAGCGGATTGATCGCGTTGGCGATCAGGCAGCCAAACGACCACGTCTAGCAACTGCGCTGGATGTGATGGAAACGGTCGTGCCGCCGGTACGCACCTGCAAACCGACGAATGGCCCATCGGACGACGAACGCGCAAAGGCGTTTGGTGGTGACCTAAAAGCGCTCGGCGAACCGCAAATCATGTCCAAGCTGATCAACTGGGCTCTTACCGATTTGATGCTCGCCCATCCTGAGATTGTCATGATGGGCGAAGACGTCGGACGGAAGGGTGGCGTCTATGGCGTAACCCAGAAACTCCACCAGCGATTTGGGTCAGATCGCATGATCGACACTTTGCTTGATGAACAGTCGATCCTTGGGTTGGCCATCGGCATGGCACAGAACGGCTTTGTCCCGATGCCGGAAATCCAATTCCTTGCCTATCTCCACAATGCAGAAGACCAGATTCGCGGTGAAGCCGCGACGCTTCCATTTTTCTCGCAAGGCCAGTTCACAAATCCAATGGTGCTGCGGGTGGCTGGTCTTGGCTATCAAAAGGGGTTCGGCGGGCACTTCCACAACGACAATTCGGTCGCTGTGTTGCGCGACATTCCGGGTGTCGTACTTGCGTGTCCGTCTAACGGGGTCGACGCCGCCAAGATGATGCGCGAATGCGTGCGGCTGGCGCGTGAAGAGCAGCGGGTCGTTGTCGTCTTGGAACCTATTGCCCTGTACCCGATGCGGGATCTGCACGAAGCCAAAGATGAGGGTTGGATGGGTGTTTATCCCGACCCATCCCAAAGCATTGCACTTGGCGAAGTTGGTATCACCGGAGATGGCAAAGACCTTGCGATCGTTACCTTCGGAAATGGCGCATACCTGTCCCACCAAGCTCTGCCGCATATCAAAGGGGCCGGTATCGATGCGCGTATCGTCGACATGCGCTGGCTGTCACCTATGCCCAAACAGGCACTAACCGAAGCGACTGAAGGCTGCAAAAACATCCTCGTTGTTGATGAAACGCGCCACTCTGGAGGCGTGGCCGAAGGTCTGGTCGCGCATTTTGCAGAAACAACCGACGCGAAAATCGCGCGGCTGACCGCTGAAGACAGCTTTATCGCAACTGGTCCGGCCTATGCCGCGACCATGCCGTCGCGCGACACCATCTTGTCTTCTTCCATCGCTCTGCTGGGTCGGAAAAATTGAAGACTGCAGTCGTCATTTGCCCGGGTAGGGGAACTTACAATTCGACCGAGTTGGGATACCTCTCGCGTCACTTTCCGGACGCCGGTTTGTTGGATCGTTTCGATAAGATCCGTCAGCAGAATGACCAAGACGCGGTGTCGTCGCTAGATCGAGTCGAGCGCTATTCACTGTCAAAACATGGCCGTGGCGACAACGCTTCGGCCTTGATTTACGCGGCGACCCTAGGAGATTTTCTGTCGATCGGCGATCAGATCGACGTCGTTGCCGTGACCGGAAATTCAATGGGGTGGTATTCGGCATTGGCGTGCGGCGGCGCCGTCAGTGCCGAAGACGGTTTTCTGATCGCAAATACCATGGGCACCATGATGCAAAGCGCCATGATCGGTGGTCAGATCATCCATCCGTGGGTCGATGACGACTGGGTGCCGCGTCCCGAAGTTCGCGAAACCCTTATGGGAATGGTTGATCAGATAAACGGACAAGGCGACGCGATTCTGACGTTGTCGATTGACCTTGGTGGGATGCTGGTTCTGGCCGGGAACGAGACTGGCCTTTCCGCGTTTGAGGCTGCTGTTGAACCTGTCGGAGACCGCTTCCCGATGCGGCTTGCCAACCATGCAGCGTTTCACAGCCATTTGCAGACGTCTGTTGCAAACCAGGGCCGCGAAGCATTGTCACCAATGCTTTTCGGACCGCCCAAAAAGCCACTTATCGATGGTCGGGGAGAAATCTGGTGGCCCGGATCATCAACTCGTGAAGACCTGTATGAGTACACGCTTGGCCATCAGGTGACCGAAACCTATGACTTCACTCATGCGGTCACCGTTGCTGCGCGCGAGTTTGCGCCTGACCTGTTCATCGTGACAGGTCCCGGAACGACACTGGGCGGCGCGGTTGCGCAGTCGCTCATCCGCGCGAACTGGAACGGCATGACAGACAAAGCCGACTTCAAGGCGCGGCAAGCCGCGGAAGCGTTTCTGATTTCAATGGGAATGGAAGATCAGAGGAAGTTGGTTGCGTCACTCTGATAAGCGACGCAACCGGATGGTTTAATCTAGATCGCAGCGAGTTCTTTTTCGAGATCGCCCATTTCGGCGCCACCGGCCATCAAGCGACGCATTTCTTCATTGTTGATCTCTTGCGACGTACCCGCACCGATCACCTTGCCAAGCGCAAGGAACGTATAGCGGTCGCCAACAAGACGAGAGTGGATCTCGTTGTGAGTAATGAAGATGATCGCAATGTCGCCGCGTGCGCGCACGCGTTTGATCGTCTTCAAAACACCCATCTGCTGCTTCTGACCCAGCGCCGAAGTCGGCTCGTCAAGGATCAGAACTTTCGCACCAAAGTGAATCGCACGGGCGATCGCCAAAGTCTGGCGCTGACCGCCTGACATCGTCCCAACTGCCTGGGTCGGGTCAGAGAAGTCGATCCCGATCTTCAGCATCTCGTCGTGGGCGATTTCGTTCATCTCGTCCATCTTGAGCGTGCCCATCGGCCCTTTGAGTTCGCGACCCATGAAGAAGTTCCGGGTCACTGACATCAGCTGATTCAACGCAAGGTCCTGGTACACGGTACCGATACCTGCAGCAGATGCATCGCGCGGAGACCGGAAATTCACCGGCTTGCCTTCGATGTAGATCTGTCCGCTGGTGGGCTGGTGAACACCCGCAAGCGTTTTGATCAGTGTCGACTTGCCGGCACCGTTGTCGCCTAGAAGCGCGTGCACTTCACCAGGATAGACTTCCAGATCGACCCCACCGAGCGCGGTGAAGGGTCCGAACTGTTTGACGAGGTTTTCTACGCGGAGATACGGCTCTGCCATGGCTTAGATCCCTCCCGTGATGCGTTTGCGGATGCGTTCGTTGGCGAAAACAGCAGCCAACAAGATCGATCCAAGGAAGACGCGGAACCATGCGCCGTCGATTTCAGGAATGAAGAACACCGCGTTGGCCACAAGGCCAACCGTGATCGCTCCGAATACGACACCGATCGCTGAGCCGAAACCGCCCGTCATCAAAGTGCCGCCAACAACCGCGATCGCGATGGCAAATAGCTCCATCAGGTTCCCTTTCGCGGCATCTGATGTGTTGGTGTCAAAGACCTGGCAGGCCGCAAACATGGTCGCGCAGAAGGCCGTGAACATGAACAGACCAACCTTCACACGGTTCACCGGAACGCCGTTTGCCCGGGCTGCTTCCTTGTCGTCGCCTGTGGCGTAGATCCAGTTGCCTAATTGCGTGCGGCTCAGGATGAAGTAAGCGCCAGCCGCAATAATCAGGAACCACATGAAGCGCGCATCAAATCCAGTCACCCATTGCTCAAGGCGGCGGTTGATGTTCAGCGCGGCCAGCATGTTGATGGTTTCGCCGGGCAGCCTGGCAGGGAACTCCATGCCGTCAATGGCCCGTTGTCCGATCCAATACCAAGCGTCGTAGAACCAGCCGAAAACCTCGCCACCCAAAATATTCGCGAACCAGCTGTTTTCTTTGTAATCCGGCAGTCCGGATACCTGTGTCGATTGGTTGATCAGGCGGAAGGCAACTTCTGTCGTGCCGCGCAAAAAGAACAGGAATGCAAGCGTCACAATAAAACTGGAAAGGCCTGATCGGACGACGATGGTTCCAATGAACCACCCGAGTGTCAATGTCATGGCCAATGTAATGATGAAGGCCATGAATGGTGTAGCTTCACCTAATCCGAAAGGCAGACCCCACTTCAGCATCAGGGCCATGGACATGCCGGCAAATCCGATCATGGAACCAATGGATAGATCAAACTCGCCAGCAATCATCAGCATGGCCGCACCCATTGCGATGATTCCATACTGAGCAATAATCTTAATGTTGTTTTTAAGGCCGAGGGCGTTAAATGCCTTGCCGTCCGATGCGATGGCCAGTGCCACAATAATGACGACCATAACGATAAATGACCCGATTTCCGGTCGTCTGATCAGCCGTTGTATCCACGTTTCTTCCTTGAGCCTGTCCGCTTCGCTGCGATCGGCCATGGCGGTCCCCTTTTGTCCCTTATTGTTGTCCCCTAAGGAAACAGGCGGGGAGTTCCCCGCCTGTTTCTTGTTCAGATTTTCGACTTAGCGGTCGATGCCCGCAAGTTCCTTAACCGCTGCGGCATTCGACTTGTCAACGAAGCCAGGGCCCGAAGCGATGTTGTTGCCAGGCAGCAGACCTGCGTGGTTGTTGTACAGGTGCAGAACGATGACCGGCATGTAGCCTTGCAGACGCTGCTGCTGGTCGATTGTGAATGCAGCCTGACCGTTCTCGATCATGTCCATCACGCCAGGTGACAGGTCGAAGCAAGCGAGATGCACGTCAGCACCAACAGCTTCGATCGCTTTGATTGCAGCTTCACACACGTGTGGGCCAACAGCCAGAACGCCGTCGATCGATGCGTCAGCCTGCAGTGCAGCGGCTGTACGGGTTTCGATCTGTGCAGGGTCGTTCGACACGTCGATCATGTTCAGATCGCCACCAAGACCAGCGAAGTAACCTTCGCAACGGTCAACAAGTGCTGTGTTGAATGCTTCCTGGTTCAGGCAGAGACCGTTTGTCACGCCTTCTGCAGCAGCACGGCCACCAGCAGCTTCACCAGCCAGACGCTCTGGCTGACCGACGTGCATCAGCGCGCCAAGCTCTGCTGAAGACTCGAGGCCCGAGTTCATGGTCACAACTGGAATACCGTCTGCAACGGCAGCCTTGATCGCAGGTCCAAGCGCCGCGGCGTCTGGAAGCGAAACGATGATGCCATCAGGGTTTGAAGCCGCTGCGGCTTCGATCAGAGCAGCCATCGCAGCCATGTCACCCGATACGTCGAAGTTGTACTCAAGTGTTGCGCCAACTGCTGCTGCAGCATCACGTCCACCCTTTTCAACAACAGGCCAGAACGGGTCTGTACCCTGCGTGTGAGTGATCATGACATAGCGCTCGCCATGACCGTCTGCATATGCAGAACCCGCGACCATCGAGGCCGCAGCTGCGGCCAACATCAATTTCTTCATTATGTCCTCCCAAAGACTTTGTCTTGTAACACGCTACGTTAGCGCCCAAAAAAAATGACGCAAGTCCTTGGTTGTAAATAATGTACCGCTTCAAGATCTCCTCGAAATTGCGGAAACCGCCTCTAAATACAGGACATTTTGCAACCGGTTGCAAAACTGTATGAATGTCAACGCAAAATTTTTTTTGCGCCACCACGGGAATCCTCCCGCCAATTGGGAATCGGTGTGCCAGAAAGTCATATTGCGATGATTAATTTTTCATCGATTTTGGTTCGACAAATGAGACCTCGGAACGCAAGATGAATTCAGGAGGATGGCGGATGAACATGATGCAAGAAGAACTTTTGATGCGAAGCGATGAAGATGGCGTCGCCGTCGTAACGCTGAACGCACCTCGATCCATCAATGCGCTGTCCGAAGCGATGATTGCGGCGCTGTCCGAAGAATTGGATCGCATCGCCGAAGATCGTTCCGTTAAGGTCGTGATTTTGCGCTCAGCTGGCGACCACTTCTGCGCCGGCCATAACCTCAAAGAGATGACGGCGCGACGTAAAGACGACGATGGTGGGTTTCAATATTTTCAGGATCTGTTCGCCACCTGCTCAGCCATGATGATGCGCATTGTGCAGCTTCCCCAACCGGTCATTGCCGAGGTTAAAGGGATTGCCACGGCTGCCGGCTGTCAGCTGGTCGGAACATGTGATCTTGCTGTCGCCGCGGACGATGCACGCTTTGCGACCTCTGGTGTGAACATTGGCCTGTTTTGTTCGACACCGATGGTTGCCCTCAGCCGGAATGTCCCACGCAAGATCGCAATGGAGTTGCTCCTCATGGGGGAATTCATGCCCGCAGAAACGGCATCAGACTGGGGATTGGTCAATCGTGTGGTGCCGCGTGACGATTTGGAAAGCGCGTCCATGGAGATGGCAAGAAAGATCGCCGACAAGAGCCCGGCGGCCGTCAAAATTGGCAAGCGCGCCTTCTATGAGCAAGCGGAAATGCCGTTGGAAGAGGCGTATGCCTATGCTGGTCGCGTAATGGCCGAGAACATGATGGCGCGTGACGCCGAGGCCGGCATTGGGGCGTTTGTCGAAAAGCGCCCCATGCCCGATTGGAAGGGCGAATGATCTACGAAGGACCCGAACTCGCCAAAAACGCGGCAAATCACGCCGCGCTATCGCCGGTTTCGATTTTAAAGCGCGTCGAACGTGTGCACCCCGAGATGCCCGCGCAAATCCATGGCTCCATCCGACGGAACTGGGGTGAAGTCGCAGAACGCTGCAAGCGCCTTGCATCTGCGCTGTCGAAACGGGGCGTCGGGAAGGGCGACACCGTCGCGCTGATTGCGCCGAACATCCCCGAGGCTCTTGAGTGTGCTCTTGCGGTTCCAATTCTGGGCGCCGTGATCAATGCCAACAACACGCGCCTCGATGCCAATACGATCTCGTACATCCTGGATCACGGTGAGGCGAAAGTTCTTTTGGTCGATACCGAGTTTTCAATGCTTGCCAAAGACGCGGTTGGTGATCGCGACATACTGGTGATCGACATCGAAGATCCGGAAGGCCCCGGTGGCCAACGCATAGGTTCGCTGACTTATGACGAATTGCTGGCCGAGGGCGATCCGAACTTCCCATACACGCCGCCCGACGATGAGTGGGACGCGTTAGCATTGAATTACACATCCGGTACAACGGGCCGGCCCAAGGGCGTCGTGTACTCGCATCGCGGTGCCTGGACCAACGCGGTCAATAACGTCGTAACCTGGGAGATGCCGCACCATCCGGTCTATCTTTGGACGTTGCCGCTGTTTCACTGCAATGGCTGGTGCTTTCCTTGGACGATCACCATGCTTGCTGGTTGCCACGTGTTTCTTCGGGCACCCCGCGCAGGTCCGATTTTCGATGCATTTGCCGATCACGGCGTCACCCATCTGTGTGGTGCTCCAATCATCATGTCCCTGATTTCGGGGGCTGCGCCTGAAGAACGTCGTGAATTTTCGCAGAAGATCCGCTTCATGACTGCCGCTGCGCCGCCTCCGGCCAGCGTCATTCAGGGCATGGAGGCAATGGGTATCGACATCATCCATGTCTATGGCCTGACCGAAGTCTATGGCCCTGCGGTTGTTTGTGCCGAAAAGCCAGATTGGGCAAATCTACCCATAGAAGAGCGCGCGCGCATGAAGGCGCGTCAGGGCGTTGCTTATGAATTAGAAGAAGATGTGCTGGTCTTGAACCCAGACACAAGTGAGCCGGTCCCGCTTGATGGTCAAACGCAGGGTGAAATCGCGTTTCGCGGCAATATCGTGATGAAGGGGTACCTAAAGCAAACCGAAGCTACGGAAAAAGCGTTCAAAGATGGCTGGTTCTGGTCCGGCGATCTCGCCGTCCAGCACCCCGACGGCTACATCGAGATCAGAGATCGAGCAAAAGACATCATCATCTCCGGTGGTGAAAACATCAGTTCGATCGAGGTCGAAAACGCCTTGTATGCGCATCCGGCGGTCAGCATGGCAGCGGTCGTGGCAATGCCCGACGAAAAGTGGGGCGAGGTTCCGTGCGCCTTTGTCGAGACCGAAGGCAACGCCGACGTCACCGAAGCCGAATTGATTGAGTATTCGCGCCAACATCTCGCGGGTTTCCAACGACCCAAAAAGGTTGTGTTCGGCGAACTTCCCAAAACGTCGACTGGAAAGGTCCGCAAAAATATTTTGCGGGATCAGGCCAAGGCGATGGTGGCGGGCGGCGACTAAGTCAGGCGGCGCGCAGTCCTAGGATCGCGCGCGCTTGCCCGTAGGAAGCAACTGGACGTTCGTATTTTTCGCAGATCTCGACCGCGCGCTTCACCAACGCCGCATTCGACGGTGCAAGGGTATCTCTGTCGAGCCGGATGTTATCCTCAAGACCCGTGCGTGCGTGCCCGCCGTTCGATATAGCCCAATCGTTCAATGCAATTTGGTTCGCACCAATACCGGCTGCACACCATGGTGCATCCGCTCCGAATAAACGCCGAACGGTTTTCACATAAAAATCAAAGACCTCTCGATCCGCAGGCATGGCGTTTTTCACGCCCATAACGAACTGAACGTATGGCGTTCCCGCTAACTGACCTTTCTCAGCCATTTCCTTGGCTTTCAAGATATGGCTCAAATCGAAAGCCTCGATTTCGGGCTTCACTTCATACTTCAGCATCTCAGATGCCAGCCACTCAACAAGGTCCGGGGGGTTCTCGTAGACACGTGTGGGAAAGTTGTTCGACCCCACAGAAAGTGAAGCCATGTCAGGTCGAAGCGGCAACATGCCGCCGCGTTCCTGACCTGCGCCCGACCGCCCACCTGTAGACAACTGGATGATCATACCCGGGCAATGCTTTTTCAGGCCTTCCATCAACCGCGCGAACTTCTCCGGGTCCGATGTCGTGGTCCCATCGTCATTGCGCACGTGACAGTGCGCAATGCTCGCACCGGCCTCGAATGCGTCATGCGTGCTTTCAACCTGCTCTTCGACGGTGATCGGGACAGCAGGATTGTCCGCTTTCGTCGGCACCGAACCGGTGATCGCAACACAAATGATGCAGGGTTGTGCCATATCAGTTTCTTTCCGTAGTTTGGCTCGATGTCACAATACGAAACTGCCAGTCTCGTCTGCACACTGCAATCCGTGGCTTTACCTTGCGTAGACAAGCTTGCCGAAATTGTGCATCCAAATATTGGAAGCGCTGTCGGTTGTGAACCGCATGATGCGTGAAGGCGATGTGCCAAAAAGCGTCGTTTGAAAGGCCTTTATCGCGACCGGGATTGCCGGAGCAGCGCGTGACGAAAGATAGAAGATGAAGCCACTCCCCGCAGCTACGTTGAACGGCGCCCAAGTCATCCTGAAAATGCTGGAACTGCATGGTGTGCGTCATGTTTTCGGGCTTCCGGGCGAAACAACAATTGGCTGGTACGACTCGTGGCGCGAAAATTCGGACATAGAATACATTCTGACGCGAGATGAACGCACGGCCTCGTTCGCAGCCGAGGCTTACGCCAAAGTCACCGGTCGCCCCGCCGTACTGGAAGCCCCAAGCCCCGGTGTGACCCATTGCACTCCCGGTATGACCGAGGCCTTTCTCAGCTCGGTTCCCGTCATCTTCTTCAGCTCAGACATACCCATCAATCAGGATAAGCGGCACGGCCTGACCGGCATCGACCAAACGGCGCTCTATGCGCCGATATCCAAGGAAAGCTTTACGCTGACGAACGTCAAAGAGATCCCGTTTCTGATGAGACGTGCGTTCCGGGTAGCGACTTCAGGGCGTCCTGCGCCCGTCCACATTCGAGTGCCGATCAACATCTTCCACGATACAGCCGAAGTCGATGATCTCTATGCCGAGCCTGAATACAGCAGCTACCCCGCCCACCGACCGGTCGCTGATCATTCGAAGTTGAGAGCGGCGCTCGACCTGCTTTTGAAGGCCGAAAAACCCGTAATCATCTGCGGGCAGGGCGCCTTGATTTCAGGAGCGTCAGAGGCCGTTTTGGCCTTGGCTGAACGACTGCAAATCCCGGTCGGCACGACGACCCCGGGCAAGGGAACGATCCCGGAAACGCACCCACTGGCATTGCGCGTGATTGGTGCGCGTGGCGGCATGGAATATGCCAACGCCCATGTCAAAGACGCGGACACGGTGTTTTTTGTGGGTACGAACACGGACTCCAGTTCCACCATCCATTGGAAGTTATACGGCGATCCCAACGCCAAGACCTTTATCCACCTCGACATTGCCGAGGCGCACGTCGGAAACAACTTTCCGCTTGCGGTCGGGTTGGTGGGTGACGCGCGCGCCAGCCTTGAGCACATGCTCACACTTGTGGACGACGCGGTTGACCGCCCAAAACTCGACCTGACGGAAATGAAGCAAACCGCGCTGGAAGCGGTGTTCAATTCCAATATCGAGATGCCGAAGGGTACCGTTTCTCCGGTAAAACTGACGCAAACGCTGGACCAACTGCTGCCGGACGATGCGATTGTCACGGCCGAGCCCGGTGTGGCCGCGATATATCCTTCGGCACTGATGTCTGTTCGAAATGCAGGACGCAGGTACCTTACCAATTACTCGATGGGGGCGCTGGGCTATTCAGTGCCGGCCGGGCTTGGCGCAAGCTACGCCGCAGATGGCCCGGTCATTTCGTTCACTGGTGACGGCTCAATTGCGTTTGTGCTGGGTGATTTCGAAACCATCAAACGCAGCGGCAAGAACGTGACCGTCATTCTGACCCGCAACGACAACTACGGCTGGATCCGAGGAGAAGCGATCCTTCTCGACGACGTCGACGAGCCGTGGTCCACAGATTTCGGGGCAGTTGACTACATCAAGGTCGCAGAAGGTTTCGGGTTCGAAACCGCTCGCATTACGTCCGAGGATCAGATCGAACGTGTGCTGTCCGACGCAATCTCAAATCCCGGTGCGAACTTCATCGAAATGATGGTCCCCAGCCAAGATAAGATCGTTCCATTTGTCCCGCCTTGGGTCGAAGCCGCGAAAGAAAAGGGGCTGCCCTACTTCTCGTAGGGACAGCCCCAAAAAAACGATAATCTTCTGATCAGTCCCCTTCACAAGGGAAACCGGCCACACCCCATGCCAGAACGTCATTTACGTGTTCCTGCAAGCTATAGGGCGCGGGCTCGCGACCTCCGCCCGGGTTCCACGCCCAGTGCAAGATCAGGTCGTGGTCCAGATGCGTCGCAAGATCCATCATGTCGCGTCCACCGTTGCGTTCAGGGTCACGTAATTGATTGCAAATTTCGATCGACGATTTACCGAACCATTCGGCCTCGACCGGTGCCAACTGCCAGTTCATTGCGACCTGAGGTGCCGCATGCGGCGTATCGTTCAGACCTTCTCGATAGGCGTGACAAGTGGAGCAAAGGATGGTCTCGGCCCCAATCCGGCTTTCACCCGCGTTCACGTTCATGCCGTGCACGCGCGTGCGACCATAAGCGGGGCCAGACCACATGGGTCGATTGTTGGCCCCGACATGGCAATTTGAACAGCGTGGGTGAGACGCAACCTCATAGATGCGGTCCCAGGCTTCCAAGCCGGCAGCTTGCGATACTGAACCTTCGGCAGGTGGGTCGATCTCGACCGTTTCGCCGGCAGCAAAAGCCGCCGGCGTGGTCAGCACAAAGGCCAAGGCAGCCAAAGCAAAAAGTCGTTTCATTGGTCGCCTCACACGAAATCGATGAACTTGTTGAACGGCATCTCGCGGATGCGTTGCCCGGTTGCCGCAAAGATTGCGTTTGCAAGGGCAGGAGCAGCAGGCGGAACCGGGGGTTCGCCAACACCACGGACCTTGTGACCGTTCTCCAGTCCTTTCACCACGATCTCGGGGCACTGATACATCCGCATCGCTTCGTGCGCATGATAGTTTGACTGCTCGGCCTTGCCGTCGCTGTACGTGATCTCGCAGTTGATGGCGTGGCCCAATCCGAAAATCACGCCACCCTGGACCAGATTTTCAAAGTTCACAGGGTCTACGACGGTGCCTACATCCAGCGCGACCCAAACATTGTCGATCTTGATGCCCGCGTCCGTGTTGGTGACTTTCACAACCTCGGCCACAGGAACGCCGAAGCTTTCAACAAAGCCGACGCCCATGCCTTCGTTTGGTCCAAGCGTGCCGCCCCAATTTGACATCTCGGCCGCGGCCTCAAGTACCTTGCGCGATGCATCGTGATCGATCAGGCGAATGCGCTCTTCCATCGGATCAGCTCCGGCTTCGTGGATCAATTCGTCCATGAAGCTGTCGAAGATGAAGCCCGCCCCCGGCGCGCCCACGGCACGCCATGACGATGTCGGTGACAAGTTCGGTGTCCGATAGGCCCGCATCCGATAATGGGGTAGGGCATACGGGTTATTCCACGCACCTGCTGCGATCTGCGAGTCTGGCCCGGGGAGCGAAATGTTGATCCGCCCCACTTGAGATTCGATGACCGAAGGCGCTGCGATTGAAAGATCGATGGCATGAACTTTGCCGTCTGAAACAACACCCCGACCGCGACCCAGCGAGATATGGCGCGGAAAATCTTGCGCAAAGTCCTCTTCACGGCTGTACGTCAGTTTGATCGGTGTGCCGCGCATCTGGTTGGCAATTTCGGCAGCCTGCCGAATGTGCTCGAATTCGAGCCGGTGGCCAAAACTGCCGCCGACAAATTGGTTGTGCAAAATCACCTGCTCTTGCTCGTGGCCAGTGATGTTTGCGACCTCAACTTGTACTTGGCGCGGAATTTGGTGCCCGGTCCAAATCTCGACCTCATCATCGTTGACAACGATGACGGCATTCAGGGGCTCCATCGGCGCATGGGCGACATAGGGCGAACGGTATTCCGCCTCGAACACCTCGGCGTCGGCCAACGTGCCTTCTGTGTCGCCGTCGTCGCGCCATTGGCTGTCCAAACGGTCCTCGACGAAGCTGTCTTCCAACGCCTTCCAATGCTCAGCTTGCTCGGGCGGATAGGGCGCTGGTCCCCAATCAAATTCGATGGCGTTCATGGCTTTCATCGCGCGCCACGAGTTGTCGGCAATCACGGCCACACCATTCGTGACCTCGACAACCCGTTCAACGCCGCGCATTTCAAGCGCCTTGCTGGCGTCATAGCCGTTGAGCGCGCCTCCTTTACGAGGGTTCACGCAAACGGTGGCGTGCTTCATGCCGTCGACGGCAACATCAATTCCGAATGTTAAGGTGCCGGTTGATTTTCCAATAATATCAGGGCGTTTCATGGGCTTGCCCACCAAGCGCCACTCGCTTGGGTCGCGAAGCGAGACATCAGTGACCGGGTCGATTGTCGCCGCAACACCGGCGAGCTCGGTGTACTTCAGTTCAGAGCCGTCCGGTAAAATGACAGCGCCTCTTGCCGTCTTCAGTTGCTCGACAGGAATGCCGGATTGTTGTGATGCGGCAAGCTTCAGCGTCTCGCGTGCAACCGCGCCGGCACGCCTAAGCTTCTCGAAGCTGTCTGGCATTGTTGTTGAGCCGCCAGTCGCCTGCTGGCCCAGAACCTTCAGCACGCTTCCAACCGCTGTGCGCATGCTTTCCGCCAAAAAGCTCTCGTCGGTTGCTTTGAACGGAACCGACTCTTCACCCATCCCTGTATTCCAATAGGCGGGGGACGGAACGCCAAAGCTAGTCTCAAACTGGCCGAACTCAATGTCCAGCTCTTCGGCAATCAACGCGGCC